>JBOHPM010000121.1:0-8190 GCA_050731715.1 Candidatus Rokuibacteriota bacterium | reverse complement strand
CGGGTCATTCCCTCCTCGTAGAGGTCGCCGCCGTGACAGTCGTTCACGACGATCGCCGGGAAGTCCTCCACCTCGAGACGGCGGATGGCCTCGGTGCCGAGATCCTCGTAGGCGACGATGGCCACCTTCTTGACAAAGCGGGAGAGCACTGCGCCAGCGCCGCCGATCGCCCCGAAGTACACGCCCTTGTACTGCCGGAAGGCGTCTTTCACCGCCGGCGAGCGCGCCCCCTTGCCCATCGTGCCCTTGAGCCCGAGCTTGAGCAGCGCCGGCGTGAACTTGTCCATCCGCCCGCCCGTGGTGGGGCCGATGGACCCCACGATATCGCCCGGGCGCGCCGGCGAGGGACCCGTGTAGTAGATGACCTGGCCGCGGACGTCGATCGGCAACGGCTCGCCCCGCGCGATCAGCGGGAAGAGGCGGCCGTGCGCCGCGTCACGCGCCGTGTAGAGCACCCCGGTGATCCGCACGCGATCGCCGGCCTTGAGCGATTCCACGTCGCTGTCGCTGAGCGGCGGTGAGACCTCCTTGACGCCGTCGGCCGCCGTCCTCACGCTCATAGAGTGACTTCCTTATGGCGGTGGGCGTGGCACTCGATGGTGACGGCGACCGGCAGCGAGGTGATGTGGCAGGGATAGGCCAGCATGTGGATCCCGAAGGCGGTGGTATCGCCGCCGTAGCCCTGGGGTCCGATGCCCAGCCGGTTGGCCTGGTCCAGCAACTCCCTTTCCAGC
This sequence comes from Candidatus Rokuibacteriota bacterium, assembly GCA_050731715.1. Taxonomy (GTDB): domain Bacteria; phylum Methylomirabilota; class Methylomirabilia; order Rokubacteriales; family CSP1-6; genus 40CM-4-69-5. Next base: position 7,456 of record JBOHPM010000121.1, on the reverse strand, counting down.
GCGTCGAGCTGGGGATCGGGGTTGGGCGAGCCGAGCTCGCGGAACAGCGCCTTCTTGGAGAGGATGGCCGCCTTCTCGAAGGTGCCGCCCACCCCCACGCCCAGGATCAAGGGCGGGCAGGCGTCGGGGCCGGCGGCCCGCACACACTCGATGATCCAGTCCTTCACGCCCTGCGTCCCCTCGGCCGGCGTGAGCATCTTGTACTTCGACCGGTTCTCGCAGCCGCCACCCTTGGCCATCACCATGATCTTGAGCGCGGCGCCGGACACGATGTCGACGTGGATGACGGCGGGCGTGTTATCGCCGGTGTTCACGCGGTCGAAGGGCGAGCGCACGATGGAGGCGCGCAGGTAGCCTTCCCGATAGCCCTGGCTGACGCCCTCGTTGATGGCCGCGTCGAGGGCCCCGCCGGTCACGTGAATGTCCTGCCCCAGCTCCACGAAGCACACGACGAATCCCGTGTCCTGGCAGTACGGGATCCGCCGGGTCTTCGCCATCTCGGCGTTGTCCTTGAGGATCTGCAGCACCTGACGGCCCGCCGGAGAACGCTCGGTCTTGAGCGCGCGGTCGAAGGCCCGCAGCATGTCCGGCTCGAGGTCCCAGTTGGCCTCCATGCAGAGCTTCTTGACGGCGTCGGTCACCGCGCTGACGTGGACGTCGCGCACGGCGGGCTCGCTACTTCTGGCCCGTGGCCATCGCGGCCATCGCCGCCTGACCACGCTTCGCGATCTCCTCCGGCGTGAGGTCCTCCGTGTGGGTGGCCAGGCCCCACCGGAAGCCGAACGGGTCCTCGACCTCGCCGTAACGATCGCCCCAGAACATGTCCGCCACCGGCATGCGCACCGTGCAGCCAGCCCCGGTGGCGCGCTTGAAGGCCGCGTCGACGTCGGGCAGGTAGAGGTAGAAGGTGACCGGCGTGCCCTTGAGGCTCGCCGGCGACTGGCACCCGCGTGACGGGTCCTCCTCGCCCAGCATGATCAGAGAGTCCCCGAACTGCAGCTCGGCGTGGGCCACCTTCCCGTCGGGGGTGGCCAGGCGCAGCCGCTCCGCGGCGCCGAAGGCGCGCTTGTAGAAGTCGATGGCCTGGGCCGCGCCTCGGATCGAGAGCATCGGCGTGAGCGTCCGGTAGCCTTCAGGAATCGGTCTGGCCATGGCTTGCCACTCCTCTGCGGCTAGAGCTTCAGCTTGTCGACCAGCTCACGCACGGCGGCGGCCGACTTGTCGAAGGCGGCCTGCTCCTCCGGTCTGAGCCGGATCTCGACGATCTGCTCCACGCCGCGGCGCCCGAGCTTCACCGGCACGCCCACGTAGAGGCCGCGGACGCCGTAGGGGCCGTCCAGGTAGGCGGCGCAGGGCAGGATCTTCTTCTTGTCCTTGAGGATGGCCTCGACCATCTCCACGACCGAGGCGGCCGGCGCGTAGTAGGCGCTGCCGGTCTTCAGATAGTTCACGATCTCGGCGCCGCCGTTGGCCGTGCGCGCGACCAGCGCCGCCACCCGCTCCGGCGACAGCAGCTCGGTGATCGGGACCCCGGCCACCGTGGAGAAGCGCGGCAGCGGGACCATGCTGTCGCCGTGGCCGCCCAGCACGAAGGCCGTCACGTTCTCGACGGAGACGTCCAGCTCCTGGGCGATGAAGGTCCTAAAGCGCGCCGAGTCCAGCACGCCGGCCATGCCGATCACGCGCTCGGGCGGGAAGCCCGACCGCTTCCACGCGAGCTGCACCATCGCGTCGAGCGGGTTCGTGACCAGGATGAGGATGGCGTCGCGCGAGCGCGGGACCACCTGCTCGAGCACGCTCCCCACGATCTCGGCGTTCTTGAAGAGCAGGTCGTCCCGGGTCATGCCCGGCTTGCGGGCCAGCCCGGCCGTGATGACCACGATGTCCGAGTCGTGGGTGTCCTCGTAGCTGTTGCTGCCCGTGAGCCGCGAGTCGTAGCCGTGAACGGGGCCGGCCTGCAGCAGGTCGAGGGCCTTGCCCTGGGGCACGCCCTCGATCACGTCGACGAGGACGACGTCACCCAGCTCCTTCTCCACCGTGTACTGCGCCACCGTGGCGCCCACGTTGCCGGCGCCCACCACGGTGATCTTGGGGCGTGGCTGGCGCACGGTCACAGCTTCGCCATGTTGTCGACGATCGCCGTGGCGAACTCCGAGCACTTGACCTCGCGCGCCCCGTCCATCATCCGGGCGAAGTCGTAGGTGACCACCTTGCCCTGGACGGTGCGCTCCAGCCCGGCGATTATGCGGTCGGCGGCCTCCGTCCAGCCCATGTAGCGCAGCATCATCTCGGCCGAGAGGATGACCGAGCCGGGGTTCACCTTGTCCTGGCCCGCGTACTTGGGCGCGGTGCCGTGGGTGGCTTCGAACAACGCGTGCCCGCTCTCGTAGTTGATGTTGGCGCCGGGGGCGATGCCGATGCCGCCGACCTGAGCGGCCAGGCTGTCGGAGATCAGGTCGCCGGTGAGGTTCGGGCACGGAATCACGTCGAACTCATCCGGGCGGGTGAGGATCTGCTGGAGAAAGGCGTCGGTGATGGCGTCCTTGATGAGGATCTTGCCGGCCGGCGGCTTGCCGCCGCACTCGTCCCAGCCGATGGTGCGGTCGCCGAACTCGCGCTTGGCCAGCGCGTAGCCCCACTTCATGAACATGCCTTCCGTGTACTTCTGGATGTTGCCCTTGTGGACGAACGTCACGTTGCGGCGGTTGTTCTCGAGGGCATAGCGGATCGCCGCGCGGATCAGCCGCTCCGAACCCTCCTTGGACACCGGCTTGACGCCGATCGACGACGTGTTCGGGAACCGGATCTTCTTGACGCCCATCTCCCGCTGGAGGAACTCGATGACCTTGCGGGCCTCCGGTGTCCCCTGCTCCCACTCGATGCCGGCGTAGATGTCCTCCGTGTTCTCCCGGAAGATCACCATGTCGACCTTCTCGGGATGCCGCACCGGCGAGGGCACGCCCTTGAACCAGCGCACCGGGCGCAAGCAGACGTAGAGATCCATCTCCTGGCGGAGCGTCACGTTCAGCGAGCGAAACCCCTCGCCCACCGGCGTCGTCAGCGGCCCCTTGATGGCGACGAGATACTCCCGAATGACGTCGAGCGTCTCCGGGGGCAGCAGGTTCGGCGGGCAGTCCTTGCCGTAGACGGTCTGGGCCTTTTCGCCGGCATAGACCTCGGCCCAGGCGATCTTCCGCTTCCCGCGGTAGGCCTGGGTCACGGCGGCGTCGATCACGCGCACCGACGCCCGCCAGATGTCGGGCCCGGTGCCATCGCCCTCGATGAAGGCGATGATCGGACGGTCGGGCACGCGCAGCTTGCCGTGCTCGATGGTGATCTTCTCGCCAGCGGGGATCTTGACCTTGCCTGGCATTACTTGGCCGCTCCCTGGGCCGCGTTGAGCGCCGACCCCGCCTTGAACCAGTCGAAGTGCTCTGCGGTGAGGCTGTGGTTGGCCCGGATCTGCACCGTCCGACCGTCCTTCTTCTTGAGCGCCACCGTGACCGGTCGGCCGGGGGCCAGCCCCGCCAGTCCGGTCACGCTCAGCCGGTCGTCCGCTTCGACCCGGTCGTAGTCGGCCGGATCGGCGAAGGTCAGCGGCAAGATGCCCTGCTTCTTGAGGTTGGTCTCGTGGATGCGGGCGAAGGAGCGGACCAGCACCACGGCGCAGCCCAGGTACCGCGGCGACATGGCGGCATGCTCCCGGCTGGAGCCTTCGCCGTAATTCTCGTCGCCCACCACGGCCCAGCGCACACCCCGGGCCTTGAGGTCGCGGGCGATCGCCGTGAAGGCCTGCGGCTCACCGCCCACCAGGGGATGCACGCCCTTGCCGGCGTCACCGGTGAACGCGTTCACCGCTCCCAGGAACATGTTGTCGCTAAGCTTGTCGAGGTGGCCCCGGAAGCGCAGCCAGACTCCGGCGGGCGAGATGTGGTCCGTCGTCGTCTTGCCCCGGGTCTTGACGAGCAGGGGGAGATCGACGAAGTCCCGACCGTCCCAGCGTGGGAAGGGGGACAAGAGCTGCAGGCGCTCACTGTCCGGGCGCACCACGATCTGCACGCTGTCGGGATCGTCGGCCGGCGCCTCGTACCCGCTCTCCGTGCCGCTGACGAACCCCTCGCGCGGCAGCTCTTCGGCCTCCGGTGCCGTGAAGCGGAACGGTTTGCCGTCCGGCCCGGGGATCGTGCCGTGCACGGGATCGACGTCCAGCGTGCCGGCGAAGGCCAGGGCCGTGACCAGCTCCGGACTGGTCAGGAACGAGAGGGTCGAGGCGCTGCCGTCGTTGCGGCCCGGGAAGTTGCGGTTGAACGACGACACGATCGTATTGGCGTCGGTCGCAGCGGCGTCCGAGCGCTTCCACTGGCCGATGCAGGGCCCGCAGGCGTTGGCCAGGACCGTGCCCCCGATCTTCTGGAACACTTCCAACATCCCGTCGCGTTTGATCGTCTGGTAGATGCGCTCCGAGCCGGGCGTGATGTAGAAGGGCGTCTTGGCTCTGAGCCCGGCCTTGATGCCCTGCATGGCCACGTGGGCCGCCCGCCGCATGTCCTCGTACGAGGAGTTGGTGCAGGAGCCGATCAGGGCGTTGGTGATGGTGACCGGCCAGTTGTTGGCCCGGGCCTCGGCGGCCAGCTTGCTGATCGGCCGGCCGCGGTCGGGCGAATGCGGACCGACGACGTGGGGTTCCAGCGCGTCCAGGTCGATCTCCACGATCTCGTCGTAGAAGGCCTTGGGATTGGCCAGCACCTCGGGGTCGGACACCAGGTGGTCGCGCGCGCGCTCGGCCATCCCGGCGATCTCCGCGCGCTCGGTGGCCCGGAGGTAGGCGGCCATGCGGGAGTCGAAGGGGAAGATCGACGTGGTGGCGCCCAGCTCGGCGCCCATGTTGCAGATCGTCCCCTTGCCGGTCGCGCTGATCGACTCGGCGCCGGGGCCGAAATACTCGATGACCTTGTTGGTGCCGCCCTTCACCGTCAGCAGCGTGCAGAGGTAGGTGATGACGTCCTTGGCGGCCGTCCAGCCCGACAGCTTCCCGGTCAAATGCACGCCGACGAGCCGGGGGTGCAGCACCTCCCAGGGCAGCCCGGCCATCGTCTCGGCGCAATCGGCGCCGCCTACGCCAATGGCGAGCATCCCCAGGCCCCCGCCATTGGGCGTGTGAGAGTCGGCCCCGATCATGAGGCCGCCGGGGAACGCGTAGTTCTCGAGGACGACCTGGTGGACGATGCCCGCCCCTGGGCGCCAGAAGCCGAGGCCGAACTTGCGCGCCGAGGACCGCAAGAAGTCATAGACCTCGGCGTTCTCGCTGATGGCCCGCGCGAAATCGTCGGCGGCCCCGCTCTGGGCCCGGATGAGGTGGTCGCAGTGCAGGGTCGTGGGCACGGCCACACGCTTGCGGCCGGACATCATGTACTGGAGCAGGGCCATCTGACCGGTGACGTCCTGCAGCGACACCCGGTCGACCCGCAGCCGTAGCATCGCCCGTCCGCGCTCCCACACCTGCGTCGTGAAGTCCCAGCAGTGGGTCGCCAGGATCTTGTCGGTCAACGTCAGGGGGCTCGCGAAAGCCTGACGAGCGTGAGCGAGACACTCGGGCATTGCCGCGTAGAGAGACCGGATCTGCTCGACGGACATCAGAACCTCCTCGGCGGCGGGCAAGTCACGACCAACTCTAGCGCGCCGCGCCGGAGATCGTCAAGGACGCGTCCCGCGATCCCGACGTGAGCAGACGTCGAACGCCCATCTGGCGCAGGCGGATGATCGAGCGCAGCGGGGACAGATCCATCGGGCACACCTCCGTGCAGTCGCCCTGGCCATGACAGCGGGCCAGGGCGTCATCGGAGAGGAGCACGGCCCAGCGCGCCCCCCTGCCGACATCGCGCGAGTCGCGCTGCAGCGTGAAGGCCCGGTTCAGGGCGGCCGGACCGGGGAAGCGTGCGTTGTGGGCCACCATCGTGCAGGCCGACACGCAGAGGCCGCAGCCGATGCATTCGACGGCGGCGTCGATTTCTTGCCGCTCGGCCGAGTCGCCGGCGATCGCGGCGTACACCGGCGGCGCCGGCGCTGGCCGGAAGGCCGACCCCACCGCGCGCAGGCGCGCGTTGAAGGGCGCCATGTCCACGATGAGGTCGCCGAGCAGCGGGAAGTGATAGAGCGGCCGCACGCTCACGGTCCCCGGCCCCAGGGCGGCCAGCCGGGTCCGGCAGGCCCAGCGCTCTCGCCCGTCGACCACCATGCCACAGGAGCCGCACATGCCGACCCGGCAGGCGTAGCGAAACGCCAGCGTGGGATCCTGGGTCCGCTGAACGTCGACCAGCGCGTCGAGGACCGTGGTGTCCGGCCCCGCGCGCACGCCGTACTCCTGCCAGCGGGCCGGCCGGTCCGGCGCCCAGCGGAACACCCGCAGGCGACGTGCGCTCGTGGCGGTCATCCCAGACGCTCCACGAAATCGGCCACGGCCCGTCCGATCTCGTCCGCCGAGTCCTCTGGCACGAAGTGCAGGCCCTTCACCGTGACCTCGCGCTGGTTGGCCCAGGTGCGGCAGAACTCTCGCGGCCCGCCGACGAGGATGGACCCGGGCTCGGCGTTGACGAAGAGCTTGGCGATCGGGCTGGTGGCCAGCCACGCGCCGTACTGCTCGACCATACGGACCACGTCGGCCGGCTCGCCGTCGATGGGGATCTCGCGCGGCCATGTGAGCATGGGGCGGCGGGCCTCGCCCGGGGTCCGCCAGGGTCGGCGGTAGGCCTCCATCTCTTCGTCGTCCAGGCGCCGCATGATGCTGGCGGGCAGGATGCGCTCGACGAAGACGTTCTTGTCGAGCACGAGCTCCTCCCCGGCCGGCGAGCGCATGGCCTGGAAGATCTTACGGGCGTTGTCGGGCCACTCGGCCCAGGTGACGGGCCGGACGATCGATTCCATGTAGGCGATGCCGCGCAGGCGGCCCTGGTGGCGTCGAGCCCACCAGAAGCCGAGGGCCGAGCCCCAGTCGTGCACCACCAGGGTGACATCGCGGAGCGCCAGCGCGTCGAACCAGGCGTCCAGATAGCGGGCGTGGTCGGCGAACCGGTACGACCCGGCCGGAGCCCGGCCGGAGTCGCCCATGCCAATGAGGTCAGGCGCCAGGCACCGCCCGACCGACGTCACGTGGGGGATGACGTTGCGCCAAAGGTACGAGGAGGTCGGGTTGCCGTGCAGGAAGACGACCGGAGGCCCCTGACCGACGTCGACGTAGGCCAGCGTGCTGTCGAGCACGTCGAGTCGCGGCACGTCAGTACCACCGCCAACGCCAGGCCACCGCGAACAGCGCGGCGGCCAGGACCAGGGCCAGCGCGAGCAGCATGCGGTGCCACCTGACCGGCAGGCCGACATCGAGCAGGAGCGAGCGGACCCCGAGCAGGCCGTGCACGAGGACGAGCGCCAGCAGCGCCGCCTGCACGCCGCGCCGGAACGGGTT
>JBOHPM010000120.1:0-8200 GCA_050731715.1 Candidatus Rokuibacteriota bacterium | reverse complement strand
CGTCCAGACAGAGCAGCGCGATGTGCGGCGTCTTGAGCACGTTACATCCCAGGTACATCACGACGTCGGCCGGCTTCGGCGCCTCGGCGTGGGCGGAGCGGGTCACGCCACTGACGAACGCGAGCGGAAGCTGCAGCCGCGACAGGACTCGCACGCCCTCGGACATCGTACGAAAGGCCTTCTCACCGGTGGCCTGGCGCTCGCTCTCGGCCTTGCGCTCGTTCAGCGTGACCCGGGTCATGGCCAGCATGAAGCGTGGATTGACACCGTCGTCGCAGGCGGTGAGGCACCGGCCCGAGCCCGTGCACGTCTCGGCCCAGCGCGCCCCCCGGCTGCCGGGCGCGCCGTCGCCGCGCAAGATGTCGAGCACCTCGGCGACGACCGCCCCGGGGTCGCGGACATCGACCCCGGCCGGGCCGGCGGTCGGACACACCTCCACGCAGCGCCCGCAGCGCGAGCAGGTGTCCAGGATCTGCGCGACCCGCGCCTCGAGGCTCGCCACGAACGCCGCTTCACGCTGGCTCATGGCCCCCTACTCTACCGCGCCCGAGCCGGCGGCGCTCACTCCTCGGGCGAGGGCAACCCCGGCACCCGGCCCGGCACTTCCGCGGCGGGTCGCTCGGTATCCTCCAGGCGCACCCGGTGCATGAGGGGCAACAGGAGCATCACGGCCACGAAGAGCCACGCCAGCAGGCGGAAGTCGTCGGCGAAGGCCAGGAGCTGGGCCTGGGCCACGGTCTCGCGGTACAGGCCCGCCATCGCCTGACGTCCGGCGGTGGCGGCGTCGGAGCCCTGGGCCGCGAAGTGCGCGGTCCACTCGGCCAGCCGGGCGGCGGTCGCGCCACTCGTCACGTCGACGTTGGAGACGATGATCTCTTGATGGTACTGGCTGCGCCGGGCCAGGAGCGCGGTGATGATGGCGATGCCCATGCTCCCGCCAACGTTACGGACCACGTTGTAGGCCGCCGTGGCGTTGGCCAGCCGGTCGAGGCGCACGGTCGACAGGGCCAGCGTCTGCAGGGGGACGAAGACGAAGCCCATGCCGACCCCCTGGACGAAGCGGGGCAGGGCGAGATCCCAGTAGCCCATCCCCAGGGTCAGGTTGGTCATCCAGCTCAGGGCGATCACGTTGAGCGCGGCGCCGAGGGCCAGCAGCAGCCGCTGGTCGACGCGGGCGATGAGCCGACCCGCGGTGATCAGCGAGATCATGTTGCCGATCCCGCCGGGGGCGAGGACGAGCCCCGAGGTCCAGGCGTCGTAGCCCAGGAGCTTCTGGGTGTAGAGAGCGAGGAGCAGCATGCTGGCATAGAAGGTGAAGCCGGCCATGGCGATGATGAGCGAGCCCAGGGCGAAGTTGCGGGCCGTGAACACGGTCAGGTCGAGGATCGGCTCGGCCGCAGTCAGCTCGCGCACCACGAAGGCGAGCAGCGCGGCCGCGGCGGCGATGGCCAGGGCCACGACGAGATCAGAATCCAGCCAGTCCTCGCGCTCGCCCCAGTCGAGCACAAGCTGCAAGCACCCGAAGCCGACCACCATCAAGATCAGCCCGGCCACGTCCACGCGGCCGGGCCTGCGCGTGTGCGGCGAGTCGAAGAGAAACACCGCGCCCATGAAGAAGCCGAGGATCCCGATGGGCAGGTTGATGTAGAAGATCCAGCGCCAGGACCAATCGTCGACGATCCAACCGCCCAGCGTGGGCCCCAGGATGGGGCCCATCATGACACCGGTGCCCCAGACGGCCATGGCCATGCCGCGCTGCCGCAGGGGAAAGATCTCCCACATGAGGGCCTGGGCCATCGGGATGATGGGACCACCGCCCAGCCCCTGCAGCGCGCGCATGAGCACCAGGAACTCGAGATTCGGGGCCAGCCCGGAGAGCAGGGAGCTGACCGTGAACAGGATCGTGCAGATCAAGAAGAGGCGCTTGCGGCCCAGGAGCGTGGTCAGCCAGCCGGTGGCCGGGATGACGACGGCGTTGGCCGCGATGTAGGAGGTGAGGACCCAGGCCATCTCCTCCACGCCGGCGGATAGCGCGCCCTGCATGTGGGGCAAGGCGACGTTGATGACGCTGGTATCGAGGATCTGCATCACCGTGATGAGCATCACGGTGACGGTAGTCATCCACTTGCGGAACGGTGACAGCGCGCCCGCGGCGAGGGCGGTACGCTCCGGCGAGAAGAGGGGCTGGCGGCTCAGGCTGGGCCGGCCGCCGGTGGGCCGGACCGACTCCGGCGGCGCCCACCCCGACGGGAGCGCCGGCGCCGGCGGCCCGGAGTCACCGGCGCGCCGAGGTCCGCGGCGACCGCTGCCTCCACCGGCACGTCGGCGGGCCCACGGTCGTTGTCGCTGGTCACTTCGCCCACCAGCCTGATCATCCCGGTCGGGCTCACCGACACCTCACGCATGCGCCGGAGCCGCGTGATGAGCCGGGGCGAGCCCGGCGGGCGACTGAACCCGCGGGTCTTCAGCGCGTTGGCGACCGTGTCGATGAGGACGCTCCCTCCGGGGGCTTGGCTGACCAGCTCCCGCACCAGGTCCACGACCTCGTCGTGCGGCGCTGTGTGCGCTGCCGTCGCGCCCTCGGCGGCCGGCTCGTGTCTCGGCGGCGTCGGCTGGGGGTGAGCCGGCGACTCCCGGCGTCCGCGATTCCGGCCGTGCCGGCCACCTGGCCGCGACCGGTCGAGCGGCGGCGAGGCCGCGTCCGCCACCGCCGGGGTCCCGGCCACCGCGCGATACGAGACTCGCCGGAAGGTGATCCCCAACGACACGGCGACGTCCCCCACGGCGTCAAAGGCTCGATCGTCGGAGACGATCTCCAGCACGTCACCGGCACGGGCCCCGGCCAGCCAGACCCCAGCGCTCACCGCGATTCTCAAGTCACTCCAGTCGCGGACCCCGGCGGACGGAGCGCTGTGCACGAGCTGGGCGCCGTGGTGGGCAAGCAGCCGCGCGGTGTCTGGGCCGATGACGCGCCAGTTGCCCACGGCCATGAACTCGGTGCGCCAGCCGGCGCGGTCGATGGCGAGGTGCTCGATCATGTGGTTGACGTGCTCGGCCCGGCTGGTGTTCTCGACGTCGAAGAAGACGACCCGCCGGGCGTTGGGCAGCGGTGGCGCCGGCGGTGGGGGCAGCACCCGCGCGGCAAAGAGGGGCTCCGGCCTGGCCAGGGGCAGCTCGAGCTCCTCGTGCTCGACCACCGGCTCGGGCCCGAGCGGGGCGGGCAAGCTGAGCGGGGCCAGGACCGGCTCGGGCACGATCAGCGCGGGGGTGGCCTCAGGCTCGGCGAGCCGGGCCGGGCCTCGACGGCGTCCCCGGCGGCGGCGCGGCGCGGCGGCAGGACGGGCCATGCCTGCATGATAACCGTTCGGGGGCCGGCCGCACGCGCTCTCGTAGTAGAATCCGTGGCGCCACAAGGAGGATAGCTCATGGACCATCGCCCGCTGGGCAGCAGCTCACTGCAAGCGTCCCGCCTGGGCCTCGGCCTGATGACGATGTCGGGCGTCTACGGCAAGGGCGACGATCAGGAGTCGGTCGAGACCATCCGCCACGCCATCGATCAGGGAGTCAACTTCCTGGATAGCTCCGACATGTACGGGTGGGGCCAGAACGAGGAGCTGTTCGGCCGGGCCCTCAAGGGCTCGGGCCTGCGCAACCGCGTCCTCGTCACCACCAAATTCGGCCAGGTGCGCGGCGAAGGTGGACGCAACCTCGTCAACGGCCGGCCCGAGTACGTGCAGCAGGCCTGCGACGCCAGCCTCAAGCGCCTGGGTGTCGACGTGATCGATCTCTACTCCCAGCATCGGGTGGATCCCAGCGTGCCCATCGAGGACACGGTGGGGGCCATGGCCAAGCTGATCCAGCAGGGCAAGGTGCGAGCGATCGGGCTCTCGGAGGCGGCGCCGGCGACGATCCGCAAGGCGCACGCCGTGCACCCGATCAGCACGATCCAGATGGAGTACTCGCTGCTCTACCGCAAAGAGGCCGAGGAGACCCTGCCGCTTTGCCGAGAGCTCGGCATTACCTACGTCGCCTACTCTCCGCTCGGCCGCGGCTTCCTGACCGGGAACTTCAAGACCCTGAGCGACATCCCGGAAGGAGACCGCCGGCGCGATCATCCGCGCTTCCAGGAGAGCAACTTTCCCCGTAACCGGGAGCTCGTCGAGAAGATCGAGCAGATCGCCCAGGAGCAGGGCTGCACGCCAGCTCAGCTCGTGCTGGCCTGGCTCTTGGCTCAGGGCGCGAACATCCTGCCCATCCCGGGGACCAAGCGTAAATCGCGGGTGGACGAGAACATCGGCGCCCTCAAGGTCAAGCTCGATGCCCAGGACGTGGCGCGCATCTCGGCCGCGGTGCCCGTGGGGGCGGCCGCCGGCACGCGCTACCCCGAGCCCCAGATGAAGGGCGTGTACCTCTAGGAGGCCATGACCATGGCGATCAACGGCAAGCTGCTTCACGTCGATCTCGGCACCGGGCAGACCCGAACCGAGGACGTTCCCGAGCGCGAGGGCATCGGCCAGCTCCTTGGGGAGGGCGGTGGCGCGGAGCGGTTCGCGCTCCACGTTAAGGGCCAGGAGCTGCCCATGCACGACCCGCGAGGCAAGAAGGGGCTGTCGCTGGCCTACGCGCTCTCGCCTACCGGGGCCGACCACATGGAGGCGCCCCACGACCCGCTCTACGCGGGCTTCCACCCCAACGGCCATCCCATGGGACCGCTGGGTCTCATCGAGCCGCTCGATCCCCTGCACCTCGATGCCCGGAAGGTCCGGGCGTTCTTCGAGACCCAGAAACTGTGGTCCAGCTACAACGCGGTAGGGATGTGCGATTTCGTAGGCGCGCCGCTCAACGGCCTGGAGATGGAACCGCTGGTCGCCTACGTCAACGCCGTCACCGGCTGGAACATGAGCCTCTACGAGCTCATGCGAGTCGGCGAGCGCAACAACACCCTGGGGCGGGTCTTCAACTGCCGCGAAGGCTTCACGCCCAGCGATGACCTGCTGCCCCAGCGCATGCACGAGGGCATCGGCAACGGGCCGCTCAAGGGTCAGCGCATCGACCCCGCGGAATTCCTGGCCGCCCGCCGCGTCTACTACCAGATGGCGGGGTGGGACCCGGACACCGGCCAGCCGACTCCGGGCAAGCTCGCCGAGCTGGGGTTGGAGGAGTTGGTCACCGCCTAGGGCCGAGAGCGCCCGCAGCAGGATCGGGCCACCGTGACCGCCGACGCCCGCGCGTCGTTCGGATCCCTCACCCCGGAGCGCGTGCTCGAGGCGGTCGAGGTCGGCGGCCTGCGCAGCACCGGCCGCTGCCTGCCGCTCAGGGCCTTCGAGAACCGGGTCTACGAGGTGGAGCTGGAGGACGAGCGCCGGCTCGTCGTCAAGTTCTACCGGCCGGGTCGCTGGTCGCGCGAGACGATCCTGGACGAGCACGCCTTCCTCGCCGACCTCGCCGCGGCCGAGCTCCCGGTGGTGGCGCCGCTGGACCTCGGCCAGGGCTCCACCCTGAGCGAGATCGGGGGCATCTTCTACGCCGCCTTCCCGAAGATCCGTGGCCGCTCGCTCGACGAGCTGGATGCCGAGAACCGCCGCCGGATCGGCCGGACCATCGGCCGCATGCACGCGGTGGGAGCCGCGCGCGACGCCCCGCACCGCCGGCGGCTCGACCCCACGTACTTCGTGCGCGAGCCCCTGGCCATCGTCCTGGCGGGCGGCTTCATGCCGGAGAACTTGGCCCCTCGCTATCAGGCCGTCGCCCTGCGCATCGCCGAGGCCGTCGAGGCGCCGCTGGCGGCCACCAGGGTCCAGCGCATCCACGGTGATCTGCACTGGGGCAATATCCTGTGGGCGGCCGACGGCCCGATCCTCGTGGACTTCGACGATTGTCTGGTGGGCCCGCCCGTCCAGGACCTCTGGCTCCTGGCCCGCGGCGACGGGGAGGAGATGCGCCGGGCGCGCGAGGATCTGCTGGAGGGCTATGAGGTCTTCCGGGAGTTCGACCGCTCGAGCCTGGCGCTCATCGAGCCGCTGCGGGCCCTGCGCATCGTGTACATGTCGGGCTGGATCGGCAAGCGCTGGGACGATCCGTCCTTCCGCGATGCGTTCCCCAATTTCCGCAATCACAACTACTGGATGCAGGAGTACGAAGAGCTGGTTCGCGTCGCCGAGATGCTAGGGTAGATGTCGAGGTCTGCACCGCGAAGGGGGTGAGCCAGGTGGCCAAGGGCACGAGCATGCGGAAGGAAAAAAAGAAGCCGAAGCAGAAGAAGACGTGACCCCGAGGATACCCGGGGACCGCAGCAGCGGGGGGGTCCTCACCGGACACCCCCCGATGCGTCGGCTCCGGCTGGCCGAGCGGAAGAGCTAGACCTTGCGGACGTTCGCCGCCTGCAGCCCCTTGGGGCCACGGGTGACTTCGAACTCGACCTGATCACCTTCCGCGAGGCTCTTGAAGCCCTGCGCCTGGACGGCAGAGTAATGGACGAACACGTCCTCGCCGCCCTCCTGCGTGATGAAGCCGAAGCCCTTCGCATCGTTGAACCACTTCACTCGTCCTGTTGCCATGACTGAAACCTTTCTGTGGGGCAGTTGCCCCGTGTTGCTCCCGCCGTCAACGGCGGTGTCATCCGCCGAGGTCGGCGGACAAACAAAAGCGCCGTGCGAACTGGTTCTCGCACGGCGCGTATCTCGAGTCTCGAAACACTCATCCGAAGATTCCCAGAAGCCACAGCAGGATGACACACTCCCCTGGCCTCGTCAACCGGATTCTGGCCCGGCGGCACGCCCCCCCAGACCGGACCCGCCACGGTAGAATAGCGGGCCATGAACCTGCTCCGCCCCCGGGATCGCACCCTGCTGGTGAACGGCCTGCGCCTGCACGTCCTGGACTGGGGCGGCGAGGGCCGCCAACCGCTCCTGCTCCTGCACGGCTTCACCGGAAACGCCCACGCCTGGGACACCCTCAGCATCGCTCTGCAGCCCCACTTCCACGTCTACGCCCTGGACCAGCGCGGGCACGGCGAGAGCGACCCGGCCGACACCTACAACGCGAGGGTGGCCTTCGACGATCTCGCCGGCGTCACCGCGCAGCTCGGCTTGACCTCCCTCATCCTCGTCGGCCTGTCGATGGGTGGTCGCAATGCGATGTACTTCACCGCCCAGCGGCCGGAGGCGGTCCAGCAGCTCGTCGTGGTGGACATCGGTCCCGAGATCAGCACGCGGGCCGCCCAGGCCCCGGCCGGCCCGCCCGAGCCGGACACGTGGGAGAGCATCGAGCAGGCTGCCCGGCACCTGCATCGCGCCAACCCCTTGCCGGGAATCCACTACTACCGCTGGGTCGTCGCGCACAGCCTGCGCGAGCGCGGCGATGGCGCCCTGGTGTGGGCCTGGCATCCCAGCGTCAAGCTCCGGCGATCCACCGGGGACATCGACTGGTGGGCCATCGTGCGGGCGATCCGGCCGCCCACGCTGCTGCTGCGCGGGGAGCACAGCCCGGTCCTGGACCGCGAGGTCGCCGAGCGGATGGTCAAGGAGCTGCCGCGCGGGCGTTTTGTGGAGATTCCCCGGGCCGTCCACACGCTGCACGAGGACAATCCCGAGGCGGTGCTGACCGCGCTCCGGGAGTTCCTGGGATTCTGAGCCATGATCCCGTACCACGATGAGAACGCCACCCAACACACCTCCTACGTGACCTTTGCTCTGATCGGCCTGAACGTGCTCAGCTGGCTCGGGGTCCAGGGGTCGGGTTCGACGATGGCTCTGGCCCGGTCGGTCTGCGAGCTCGGCCTGATTCCTGGTGAGCTGACCGGCCTGGCGCCCCCGGGGACGACGTTCCCCATGGGCGAAGGCCTGGCCTGCCTCACCGACCCCGGCCGGCAGATCTCGCACGTCTTCACCTCGATGTTCCTGCACGGCGGCTGGATGCACCTCCTCGGCAACATGTGGTTCCTGTGGATCTTCGGCAACAACATCGAGGATTCCATGGGGCACGTGCGCTACGTGATCTTCTACCTGGGCTGCGGAGTCGCCGCCGCCCTCCTGCAGGTGGTCGCCAATCCGGCCTCGGTCATCCCGATGGTGGGTGCCTCGGGCGCCATCAGCGGGGTGATGGGCGCCTATCTGGTCCTGTACCCGCGGGTGCGGGTGTTCGCGATGATCCCGATCGGCTTCTTCCTCACGTCGGTCGCGCTCCCGGCCTGGACGATGCT
>JBOHPM010000119.1:0-8212 GCA_050731715.1 Candidatus Rokuibacteriota bacterium | reverse complement strand
CGGTAGCCAACGCCGAGGGCGACGATCACCAGTCCGAACTCGCTCACCTGGCCCAGGTTGATGGCCACCACGCCCGACGTCCGGGTGTCCAGTCTCAGCAGCGAGAAGATCGGATAGATCACGAGGAAGCGGCTGACGACCACGAACGCGGCCACCCCCGCCGTGAGCAGCAGGAGCCGGGGCGTCGGCGCCGGGATCTTCATGCCGAGGGCCACGAAGAATAGCGTGACGAAAAAGTCCCGCACGCCGGACAGCCGGGCCACGACCTCGGTGCCGTAGGGGAAGGCCGCGATGACCATGCCAGCGATGAGCGCCCCCATCTCCTTGGACAGGCCCAGCGTGCTCGCGGTGCCGGCCACCAGGAAACACCAGCCCATCGCAGTGATGAGGATGAGCTCGTGGGATCGGGCTACGGCGCGGAACAGGGGCGGCAAGACCAGACGGGAGAGCACACCAGCGGTGGCCACCAGGGCCGTGCCAGTGCCCAGTGAGGCGATCAGCGGCATCGCCTTCAGATTCTCCAGACTCGGCTGCAGGGCCAGGAACCCGATGGCCCAGAGATCCTGGAAGATGAGGATGCCCAGCGTCACCCGACCGGCAAAGGTCGCCATCTCGAGCTTGTCGAAGAGCAACTTGACCACGATGAGCGTGGAGGACAGGGACAGCGCCACCGCGAGGTACAGGCCGTCGAAGCGGCCGCCCGTGGTCTGGGTGAGCCAGCCGAAGGTCACCCAGGCCAGGGCGACCGAGACCGGGAAC
The DNA here is from genome assembly GCA_050731715.1 of Candidatus Rokuibacteriota bacterium. Taxonomy (GTDB): domain Bacteria; phylum Methylomirabilota; class Methylomirabilia; order Rokubacteriales; family CSP1-6; genus 40CM-4-69-5. The sequence continues at coordinate 7,453 of JBOHPM010000119.1, read as the reverse complement.
TGCAGAAGCCCGCTCATCACGATGGTGCGGCCGGCCTGGGCCAGGCTGGGCACGCTGATCTCGAGTCCGATGATGAACAGCAGCAGGATCAGGCCGATCTCCGAGATGAATTCGATGCTCGCCTCGTCGGCCACGACACCGATACCGATGTGGGGTCCGAGCACGGCACCGGCCAGGATGTAGCCCAGGATCAACGGTTGGCGGACGCCGCGGGCGAGCAACGCGAACGCCGCCGCCGCGACGATACTGACCCCGATGGCAGACAGGAGATCCTGGCTCACCGTCGTCCCATTGTTTCGATCGTAGCGCGGGACGGCAGGCGGACCGGCGTTATTTCACTTTCGTCGCCGTGAAGGTGACCACGGGGCCGATCTGCCCCTTCATCTCGCGTCCAGACACCATCATCGTGCCCGGCGGCGGAGGCTGGCGAAGGGTGATGGTGTTACGTGACGGCACCACGCCCTCCGCTGGAGGTCTCCCACCTCCCCGACCAGGATCCGATCAACGTCGCCGCGTTCAGGTCAGCGGTGACGACAGATGAGACGAGGAGTGCCGCGACGAAGAACCGATCATCAAGCGTCTCAATGATCTGGTCATCGGTATTCTCCTCGTCGGCGTGATTCGGTGACCGGCGCACGCAGGGCCTTACGGGGGAGCCCCCGTAAGGCCCTGGATCATTGGAGCGGGCGACCGGATTCGAACCGGCGACGTCCAGCTTGGGAAGCTGGCATTCTGCCACTGAATTACGCCCGCTCGACTGCCTCATTCTACTCCCGTTTCCGGGCGGCTACTGACCCTCCTTCACCACCATCTCGTAGACCTTGAGCCGCTCGTCACTACGCGCCTTCCAGGTGAGCCGGCGGCTGACACCGTAGAGGTCGACCTGCTGGTAGAGGGGAACCGCGGGGGCGTCCTCCACGAAGAGCCTGTTGATCCGATGGTACTGCTCGCGGCGCTTCGGCTCGTCCATGATCGTCTGGGCTTCGTCGATCATCCGGTTGAAGTCCTCGTTGTGGTAATTGGCGAGGATATTCCCGGAACGGAAGAGCGGCACGTACACGGTCTCGGCGTCGATCGTCGGCGTGCCCCAGCCGATCAGCCACACCGGCCCGGCCCGGTGGACGTAGGCCATGGTGTTCAGGTAACTCACGAACTCGAACGTTCGCACCGTGGTCCGGATGCCGACCTTGGTGAGCTGCCCGCCGACCGCCTCGGCGACCTCCTTGTCCCGCACGTACCGGCCCTGAGGCGCGTTCAGCGTGATGTCGAGCCCGTTGGGAAAGCCGGCGTCGGCCAGGAGCTTCTTGACGCGGCCGACGTCGTGCTTGGCCGGCTTGAGGCCAGGATCGAAGCCGAAGTGCATGCTGGTGAGCAGCGTGGCCACCGCCACCGCCTTGCCGTCGAGCACCCCCTTGATGATCTCGTCGACGTCCACCGCCGCCTTGATGGCCTGCCGCACCCGCCTGTCCGAGGTCGGGCCCTGGTACGGGCCGACCAGCTTGTGGCTCGCGTCGAACTGGTGCGTGTAGAACATGAGCTGGATGGTCCGGATGGAAGAGGCCGTGGACAGGAAGAGGCGCGGATGCTTTTCGATGACCGCGGCCAGGTGGGGCGGGATGTTCACGGCGACGTCGATCTCGCCGTTCTGGAGCGCGGCCACCCGCACCGCGTCGTCGGGAATCGGCTTGAAGACCACCGTCTTGATCCGGGGCGCGCCTCGCCAGTACCCGGCATTGGCCTCCAGCACGATCTCCTCGTCCCTGGCCCAGCGGACGAAGCGGTATGGGCCTGTGCCGATGGGGTTCTTCGAGATGAACGCCGTGTCCTTGCCCTCGTAGGCCTTGGGCGGATACAGCGACGGCTGATTGAAGGTCATGGCGTTGACCAGGATCGGCCACGGTTTCTTGGTGTGGATACGCACCGTGAACGGATCGACGATCTCCACCCGGTCGAGCGGTCCGAAGGGCGAGCTGCCGCGCAGCTTGTTGGCGGGGTTGACCAGACGCTCCAGGCTGAACTTCACCGACTCGGCGTTGAAGTCCTCCCCGTTGTGGAACTTGACGCCCTTGCGGAGCTTCACCTCCCACACCGTCGGGGCCACCAGCTTGGGCAGCTCGACGGCCAGGGCCGGCACGATCTTGAGGTTCTGGTCACGCTCGACGAGCGTGTCCCAGATGTTGATGGCCAGGTTGGACGCCGGTGTCTCCTGTTGATTCATCGTGTCGAGGGTGGTTGGATCCACACCCTGCGCGATGATGACCCTGCCCGCCGGCGCGGCCACCACCGACATGGGCAGCGCGAGTAGCATCGCCAGAACCCACCAGGTTCGCCAGCCGATCATGGGTAACCTCCTGCGCGGGCTTGGGTTCCCGCCGAGCAAAGGGACGTCTGGTCTGGCGTTCAGGTCCCGGTACTGTAGGGGTCACCTGCCTGTGAGTCAAGGTAGGCCAGCGCCTCGCCGCGCGTGCTGACGAGGCCGAGATCCTGGGCCTCGCGCGCGCGGCCGAGCAGCCAGCCGACCGCGGGGCCGGGAGCCAGGCCGAAGCGAGTCATGATGTCCTCGCCGCGCAGCAAGGGAGGCGCTGCCGCCGTCTGCCGCTCTCGCTGCCAGCCGCCCAGGAGATCGCGGATCAGTGCCGCGCGGGGCCAGATCGCCAGGGGCGACTGGCCGCGCACCGCCGCCGCATCGACGAGAGCGAGCAGCAAAAGATCGCGGGTCTCCGGCCCCAGATCGCGATAGAACCGGTAGCGAGCCCGGCCCGTCACCTCTTCCGCACCGCCTAGATGCATGGGTCTCAGATGGTGCCGCACGAGCCGCGCCAGGACGGCCGTGACCGCGCCAGGGAGCCGCAGCCGGTCGCCGATGGCCCGAACGCTCGCTTCACCGCGCACGTCGTGCTCGAAGAAGCGCACCTGTCCATCGACGAGCCGCCGCGTCTGGGGTTTGGCCACGTCGTGCAACAGCGCCGCCAGCTTGAGAACGTGGGCACGCTCGAAGCCCCCGGCCAGGGGGCCGGACAGGTGGCCGGCCAGCTCCTCCCCGAACGGGGCCAGCGCGTGAGGTTTGGCGACGACGAGGTCGGCGCCGGCCACTGCCCGCAGGGAGTGCTCGAGGACTGCGAAGCGGTGGGGCAGCGCCTGCCGGGTAGTCCGCATCGGCTCGACCTCAGGCAGCACGACGGCCAGCAAGCGGAGCTGGTCAGCCCGCCGCAGCGCCGCCGCCGTGTGGGCCAGGGCCAGGAACCCTGCGAGCTCGTCGCGCACCCGCTCGGCCGCCACCCGGGCCAGCCCGGGTCCGGCGGCTCCGATCGCTCTTGCCGTGGACGGCATCAGGCGAAACCCCAGCGCGCCTTCCAGGCGCACGCCGCGCAGCGTGCGTACGGGATCCTCGTCCAGCACGCCCGGCGCGGGCAGCCGCAGCCGGCGCGCCCGGAGATCCCCGAGCCCGCCCGAGGGATCGATGACTGGGGCCCGGCCCGAGCGCAACAGGGCACGGATCGGCACGGCGAGGGCATTGACGGTGAAGTCACGGCCGGCCAGGTCCTGCTCCAGCGTCGGGGCCCGGTAGTCGGACACGTCGAGCCGCTGGCCATCGACGAGGACCCGGCCGGCGCCCCGCTCGGCGTCGAGAGCTACGAAGGCCCCGCGGACACGGTCCGCCACGGCGCGGGCGATCGTCAACGCGTGGGCGGGCACCGCCACATCGAGATCGGTGGGGCCAGGTCGACCCAGGCAACCGTCGCGCACCGCACCCCCGACCAGCATCGGCTCCACCCGGCGGCCGGCCACCCGGAGCACGGCCTGCAGCAGCGTGACGTGAAGCGGGCTCAGTCGGGTCCGAAACTCGCCCATGCTGGCCATTGTCTCGCCGCTCCCCCGTTCGTCGAGATGACGTGCCCGAAGCGCCGGGCCTGCCACAAGAGATTTCCGGCCGTCAGGGCCCAGATGGGCGTGATCGGGCACCCGGCAGCTCTGAGCGCCTGCGCTGTCCAGGTGTTGGAGTTGGCCAGGGCGTGGTAGCGGCCACGGGCCTTGTAGAATGCGCCCCGCCCGTAGAGGGCCGGCGCCACCCGGACGACCTCGCCTTCCTCATTGCGGGCGTAGGCCTCGTGGATGAAGCGACCGAGCGCGTCAAAGCTGCGGGCCGAGAGCCCGATCTCCACGAGCGGCGCTCCCGCAAAGATCTCGGTCAGAGGCCGATCGAATCCGGTGACGTGGAGCACGCTCGACGTCGAGAAGAAGGCCGCCTGCAGCCCCAGGCCGCTGGTTCCGTGGGCCGCCGGATAGAAATCACCGTCACCCCAGCCTACCTCCACGTATCTGACGCCGCCCAGCTGGGCGCTCTCCGGCCACGTCGCCGTGGGCACGTCGGCGCGCCGCATGGCCACGCCCACGTGCCAGCCATGGCTCACCAGCCAGATCGGCTTCACGGGCACGTGGGGAGCCGGAGGATAGAGGGTGCGCACGGGGCCCAGGCATCCGCCGAGCACGAGCCCGGCGGCCAGCACGGTCGCACCTCGGGCGAACGGAGAGGCCTGCAGGGGGGCGACCTCGGCCCCCTCCACCGTCACGACACCTCTAGCCCCGTCGGGCCGATCCGGAACTCGGCGATCTCGTCGCTCATCGCGCTCCCCCGATGCTTGACGACGCAGAGCATCCGGGCCAGGCGCCGGCCAACCCGCTCGCTGCCCATCACGATGATCGTGTTGGCGGTAGCCCCGATGTCGCCGGCGGCCACCTTGCGGGCCAGCAGATCTTCCAGGCGCGTCTCCTCGGTCGTCACCAGCAGCAGCGTGGTGATCCGGGTCTGATCGTAGAGGTGGGCATCAATGAAGGGGCGATGCTTCCATACCGGCAGGCAGAGCTCCATGCCGAGCGTCTCGGCATCCCGATGGATCACCGTGCGATAGATCTCGTCGAACATGTGGACCTGAATGGAATCGGCTGGCGTGTCCATGGGCTCGACCCCGTCGACCACCACCCGACGACTGCCGGCGGCGAAGTGGAAGTACATGAAGGGGCGCACTGTATACAGGGCGTGGTTGTACGCGGCCTTCCAGTTCCAATCGAACTCCCAGCCGCCGTCAGGGGTGGGAACTTGAAAGTCGCGGACCCGACCCACCCAGCGGAGCGCATTCGAGTAGGCGGCCTGGAGCTGCCCGGGCGGCGGATAGGGCTCGGCCATCGGGGTCACCGTGTGCGTCCAGGGCAGCAGCGGCCAGGTGAACAGTCGGCCGGCGTACTCGTCGTGCTGCTGGGAGTCACCCCGTCCGTTCATGTCGAGCACGATCCCCCGAGCGCCGTCTACGGCCAGGCCGTGGTTGGCGAAGGTGAGGCCCAGATGGGTCTTGCCGATTCCGGTAGCCCCGTACACCACTGTCAGCGTACCGGGTAGCAGGCCACCCCCCAGCCTGGCGTCGAGCGTGGAAAGACCGGTGGAGACGCGCACGGTCACGGGCGTGGATTCTACCCGATCCGTCCCTTGCCGACGAACTGCCGGTCGTAGAGCCTGCGCAGCTCATCCAGCGTGGTGGCCTGGCCGGGCGCCTTGTCCTCGCGGATCCGCGCGATGCGCGCGAAGCGCAGGGCTAGGCCCGAGGGGTACGTGGGGCTCTTCTGGATCTCGTTGAACTCGACCTCGACGATGACCTCCGGTCGCACCCGCACGGTGTAGCCGTCGTCGCCCGCGGCCAGCGCCCACAGGCGCTCGGTCATGACGGCGAACTCACGGTCGGTGAGGCCCTTGAACGTCTTGCCGACCTCGGCCCAGCCCTCGCCGCTGCGGACGGCGAGATGGTAGTTCGACAACCAGCCGACCCGACGTCCCGAGCCACGGTCGGCGGCCACGATCGCACAATCGACCGTCTCGACGGCCTTGAGCTTGAGCCAGCGTTTGCCCCGTCCGCCGGGCTCGTACGGGGCGGCGAGATCCTTGGCCACCACGCCTTCGTGACCGGCGGCCAGGGCCCGAGCCTGGAAGGCACCCGCCTCGGCCGCCGAGGCCACGATCTCACGCTCGGCCAGATACCGGCCGCCGGTCGCCCGCACCAGGGCGTCCCAGCGCGCCGTGTACGGCTCATCGATCATCGACCGACCCTGGGCCAGCAAGCAATCGAACAAATGCAGGGACAGTGGCATCTGGTCGACGAGGGCTTCCACGTCGTGCACGCGCCTGAACCGCCGCATCAGCTCCTGGAAGGGCAGCGGCCGCCCGCCGGCGTCGTGGGCGATGACCTCGCCGTCCAGGATGATTGGGCTCGAGGCGAGGTCCCGTCGCGCCAGCGCCACCATGTCGGGCAGGCTTCGCGTCACGTCGGAGAGGCGCCGGCTCCAGATGGCCACCCGCTCCCCGGCGACGTGCAGCTGGACGCGGGCGCCGTCGTACTTGTACTCCACTGCCGTGCGTCCACCGTGCGCGCCGAGCACCTCGTCGAAGTCCACGGCCGTCTCGGCGAGCATGGGGAGCAGGGGGACGAAGGGCCGCGGCGTGACCGCAGCCAGGCCCCCCGCCCCCTCGCCCAGGGCCAGCGCGGCCACCGCCGAGAGGTCTCCCAGGAACAGCGCCGCCCGACGTGCCAGCAGCGGATCGGCGCCCGACGCCTCGGCGATGGCCTCCAGCACGAGCCCGTCGGCGACCCCCGTGCGCAGCTCGCCGCCAACGATCCGCGCCAGCACGTCGCGCTCGAGCGACGAGGCCCGGGCCAGCATCGCGAGGAGCCGTTCGTCGCGCTGCCGTCTCACGCCCGGGCCGCTCGCCTCCGCCACCTCGGTGAACGCCGTCGCGACATCCGCCAGCGTCAGGGGAGGACCCGCCGCGTCGGCCGCCGGCGAGGGCAACCCCCGCACGTTGAGCACGTGGGGATCAGAAGCCGAAAAGGGGCGAGCCAAGAGGAATGCAACCACGGTCCCCACCTCGCCCGGCGTGAGGGATTTCAGGTATCCCGCCACCAGCCGACGCTTCTCCAGCCGGCCCGGAGTCCGGGCCAGGCGCTGGCACAGCTCAGCCAGGTCGGCAAAACGGCTCACCGGCCACCAATCATTGACTTGCTCGCAGGCAGCACCCTACGCTCGAATCATGTCCCGGACCGTGTACTACGACGCCCGGGCTCGGATCGCGACGGTCGCGGCATCGGCCCTGGCTCCAGAGTTCGACGTGCAAGCGCTTGTCGCGGGTGGGCCTCCGCCGGTGACGCCGGCGGTGCTCCTGATCGATGGGGCAACCGACGATCGGCCGGTGCCGGCCCAGGTTCACGTGATCGCGCTCGTCGATCCCCAGGCTGCCGGCCCCTGGCCCGATCACTGGTACGCCGTGCTGCCGCGGGGCGCCGGTCGCCCCATCCTCGCGCACGCCATCGCCAACGCCTTCGCCGATCTGGATACGGCCGCCGAGGTGCGCCGGCTCGGACACGAGCTGACCGAGCTGAATACGATCGGGATCCGACTCTCCGCGGAG
>JBOHPM010000118.1:0-8215 GCA_050731715.1 Candidatus Rokuibacteriota bacterium | reverse complement strand
TGGGCTACACGGCGGAGGGCTTCATCGTCCAGAACTCGTGGGGGACCAGCTGGGGGACCGGGGGCCTGGCGGTCCTGACCTACCCGGACTGGATCGAGAACGCCATGGACTGCTGGGTGGCCCAGCTAGGGGTCGCGACCGAGCAGCACCGGGAGATCGCGCGGTCGCCATCGTTACGGGTGGAGCGGGGCCGCGTGCAGATCGCCGCGGACGTCAATCTCCGGAATCGCGAGCTCTCGCCGTTCGTCATCGACATGGAGAACAACGGGCGGCTCTCGGCGAGTGGCACCTTCCGCACTCAGAAGGCTGATGTCGAGGCGCTCGTGACCCTCCACGTCGCGGAGGCGCGGAAGAAGTGGGGCCTGAAGGCGGGAGCCCCGACGGACGTGGCCATCTACGCACATGGCGGCCTCACCGACGAGGAGGCGGCCGCCGCCACCGCAGCCCGCTGGATCCCGGCGCTCTACGAGGCCAGGATCTTCCCGATCTTCCTCATGTGGGAGACCGATCTCTGGTCGACGCTCAGGAACCGATTGCAAGACCTTGTGCTGGGCCTGCCCAAGCCGACCGGGGGCCTGATGGATCAGCTCACACGCTTCTGGAATCAGCGCCTGGAGCGTCTGCTGGCGCCGGCCGGCGCGGTGATCTGGGGCGAGATGAAGCAGAATGCCGGGGCGATCTCGGCGAGGGATCGGGAGAGCGGGGGCCTGCTCCTCTACGAGAGCGGCATGAAGTCGCCCTGGTTCACCCAGACCCCCGTGCGCCTGCACCTCATCGGGCACTCCGCAGGCTCCATCGTGCACTGTCACATCGTCGAGCAGCTCGCCGCGCTGGGATGGAAGTTCGAAAGCGTCAACTTCATGGCGGCGGCGGCGACGGTCGACCTCTTCAAGCGGACCCTGCTGCCTCGCCTCAAGGACCGCACGGTGAAGCAGTTCCGCTCGTTCCATCTCACCGACTCCGCCGAGCAACAGGATACGACGTGCCGGCCGGTCCTCGGCTACAACCGCTCGCTGCTGTACCTCGTCTCCGAGTCCTTCGAGGGCGGGGTGCGCACCCCCATCCTCGGCATGGAGAAGTACTTCGATCGCGACGTCGGGTCGCTCGGGTTGGCCAGCGTCAAGGCCTGGATGGCGCCCGCCCCGGCCACGGCCAGCACCACCCACGGCGGGTTCGACGACGACCCGGCGACCCGGGAGTCGATCATCAAGCTGATCATCGGGCAGCGCGTGTGACGCAAGCGTCCGTCGTCGCTCAGGGCGGCCCGGCTGACCGACGGCGGCGCAGTCGAGACCACGACATCCCGACGGCGAGGATGGTGGTGACGCTCAGCAGGCCGATCCAGGAGATCGCCGCGACGTTCTCGATCGGCAGCCAGCCCCAGTCGGCGAGGAGCCAGAAGAAGGCGGCCAGGAACGCGTTGGCCAGGAGCAGGGCGAGGCCGCCGATCGAGCGCAGGGTGATGCGCAGGCAGATGACCCAGCCGATCAGGAGGACGACACCGACGAACACGATGGGCGGGCGCCACTGCCACCCCGTGTGCTCCAGCCACGCGTAGTACGAGTACCGTGTGGGGTTGTACGTGGCTCCGGCGACGAGCAGCGCGAAGGCAAAGCGAGCGAGGAACCCGGCGAGCGTGAGGCGGCCCATCACGCCGCCCCGCCCCGGATCAGGCCGGTGCCGACCATAGACTGCGGAACCGCGTGGCCACGACCTGGTCGTAGGCGACCGGCCCGGTCAGCAGGCCGATCGCCTGGGCGAACCTGTTCATCGCCGTCACCGCGGGTTCGCCGATGCCGGGATCGTAGAAGGGCAGATCGCGCTCGACGATCGCGGTGATGATCTCGGCCGCGGCCGGGGGGAACCGCCGCCGGCCCACCTCCTGCGCGCGGGCCGGCTCCTTTCTGAGCAGCGACTGAGCCCGCACGATCGCCCGGACCGCCGCCGCCACGCGCTCGGGCTCGCGGGCGATCAGGGCGTCGGTCGTGGAGAGCGCGGCAAACGTGTACTGGCCGGCTCCCGGCGGGCCGTCCCCCCGCCGCACGTCGGCGATGACCTTCCCGACCCCCTGCCGGACGGCCGTCTCGCTACCCAGCGCGTTGGCCCAGAAGCCATCGACGAGGCGGCGCTCCAGCGCCTCGGCGGCGACGACACCGAACGACGCGCCCGGCTCGAGGGCTCCTGGCACGGGAGCGATGGTGATGTTGTCGCGGGCGGGATCGAGGCCGGCCTCGGCGAGCAGGCGCCGGAACGCGCGATCCGGTCCCGGAGCGGCGCCGATGCGGAGCCCTTTGACGGCGCCGATGTCCCCGCGGCGGGCGGCGAGATCGGCGCGCAGGACCAGCAGCCACGGGGTTCCCTGCGACAGGGTGACGACGAGCCGGGCGCCTTTCCATTGCGGGAAGGCGAGCAGCATCGTGTGGGCCCCGCCCGCCACGAAATCCACGGCGCCATCCCGCAGGGCGTTCACCGCCTCGAGCGAGGGCAGCAGCTCGAGGTGCGCGTCCAGCCCCTCCTCGCGGTAGAGGCCCAGCTCTTCGGCGGCGAGGGCGGGGAAGTAGGAGTTCGTCACCAGATCCGGGGTCGCGATCCTCATGGCCCGTGGCTCCTTCGGTGGGAAATCACGGGACTGAGGATAGAGCGGAGGCCCGGCGCCGGCAAGGCGTCGCGCGTGATAAGGTACCGGCCGGGATGGCGCCATGATCGGCCAATCACCTCGCCGCAAGGAAGACGCCCGCCTCATCGTTGGCGCGGGGAGGTTCGTCGACGACCTCCGACTTCCTGATCTCTTGCACCTGGCCCTGGTGCGCTCGCCGCACGCCCGGGCGCGTCTGGTCCGGGTCGACGTGAGCGCGACGCGCCGGGTGCCGGGCGTGGCGGCCGCCGTCACCGCCGACGACCTGCCCGAGCTGGCCGCGCCGCTGCCCGCGCTCAGCGCTGACCCGACCAACCCCTACGTGGTCTTCGATTCGCCGCGGGCCCAGCCCGTGCTCGCGCGCGGCGAGGTGCGTCACGTCGGCGAGGCCGTGGCGGGGGTGCTGGCCGGCGATCGCTACGCCGCCGCCGACGCGGCCGAGACCGTCGCCATCGAGTACGAGCCGTGGCCGGCCGTGGTCGACACCGACGCGGCGATGGGCGAGGACGCCGGGCAGGTCCACGACGGCCAGAGCAACGTCGTCGGGCGGATCGCCAAGGTCGTGGGCGACGTGGAGCGCGCCTTTGCCGAGGCCGCCGTGGTGGTGGAAGAGCGGCTGGCCCACGTCCGGGTGTCGTCGATGGCCCTGGAGCCGCGCGCCGTGTGCGCGGCGTTCGATGCCGACACCGAGACGCTGACGGTGTGGGCCGGTCACCAGCAGCCGTTCAACTTGCGCGCCACGGTGGCGACCTTTCTCGGCCTGCCCGTCGAGCGCGTGCGGGTGATCGCGCCCGACACCGGGGGTGGCTTCGGTCCGAAGATCGCCGTGTACCCGGAGGACGTTCTCGTCCCCGTCCTCGCCTATCGCCTGCGCCGGCCCGTGAAGTGGATCCAGACGCGCACCGAGTTCATGCACAGCTCCCACCAGGCCCGCGAGCAGCGCCACGAGGCTCGGCTGGCCGCCGACCGGGACGGGCGGATCCTCGCCCTGGACGCGCGGATCGTGAAGGACGTGGGCGCCTATCACTACTTCTCGATCAACGAGCCGAGCAACACCATCAACCACCTGCCGTCCCAGTACCGGGTGCCCGCATTGCGGGCCGAGGCGGTGTCGGTGGTGACGAACAAGGTGGCCAGCTCACCCTATCGGGGCGCCGGCCGCCCGGAGGCGGTGTTCGTGATCGAGCGGCTCCTGGATCGACTGGCCCGCCGGCTGGGAATGGATCCCGCCGAGGTGCGACTGAGGAATCTCGTCCGGCCGGAGGAGATGCCCTATGCGCCGGACCTGGTCTATCGGGACGGCGTGCCGGTGCGATACGACGGCGGTGACTTTCCGCTCGAGCTGCGGCGCGCCCTCGACCTGGCCGACTACCACGGATGGCGGAAGCGGCAGGTCGAGCTGCGGCGGGAGGGCCGTCACGTGGGCCTGGGCATCGCCGGCTACATGGAGGCCGGGGGCAGTCCCAGCCCGGGGGAGTGGGCCGCGGTGACGGTCGACGATCAGGGCCACGTCGCCGTGGGCATCGGCGTGTCGGCGTCGGGGCAGGGCCACGAGACGGTGTTCGCCCAGGTGTGCGCGGAGTATCTGGGCGCCCGCTTCGAGGACGTCCGGGTGCGGGGCGGCGACACCACGCTGGTCCCCCACGGCTACGGCACGGGCGCGAGTCGCGTGGCCATCAACACGGGCAACGCGGTCGCCATCGCCGCGGAAAGCGTGAAGCGGAAGGCGTGCCGGGTGGCCGCCCGGCTCCTGGAATGCAACGAGCAGGATGTCCGTATCGAGCACGGCCAGGCCTTCGTGATCGGCGCGCCCATGCGCGCGCTCCCGCTGGGCCGGGTGGCCCGGGCGGCGCTGCGTGACCGCACGCTCGCCGACCTCGGCGGGCCGGGCCTGTGGGACACGAAGTTCTACGCGCTGCCGACGGTCACCTGGGCCAGCGGTGTCCACGTCGCCGTCGTCGAGGTGGATCGCGACACGGGGCGGGTCACGATCCTCAAGTACGTCATGGTCCACGACTGCGGGCGGCAGCTGCATCCGGTGATCGTCGACGGCCAGGTCCTGGGCGGGTTCGTCCAGGGCCTCGGCGTGCCGCTAGGCGAGCAGATCGTCTACGATGCCCAGGGCCAGCTGCTCACGGGCAGCTTGATGGACTACCCGATCCCGCGGGCCGAGGACATTCCCGACGTCGTCACCGAGCACCTGGTCTTCCCCACCGACCACAATCCCCTCGGTGTGCGCGGCGTGGGGGAAGGTCCCACGTGCGCCCCGGCGACGGTGATCGCGAATGCCGTCGACGATGCCTTCGACGGCCGGCTGAAGATCTACGATCCGGTGCTGACTCCGGCCCGGGTGCGCGCCCTCATCGAAGAAGCGGGAGGCTGAGGAGCCATCATGAGCTACAAGCCAGTGTCCCTCGATCACGTCAACATCTTCGTGCGCAGCGCCGAACGCTCCCACCAGTGGTACACGGACGTCTTCGGATTCCATACCCAGGACACCATGACGTTTCCGGGAACGAGCCGGCTGCGGGCTGCCTTCCTCGCGTGTGATCCGGGTCACGCCCACGACATCGCCCTCTTCGAGGTGGGCGACGATGCTCCGGGCCCGGAAAAGAAGCAGGTGGGGCTGAACCACGTCGCCTGGCGCATGGGGAGCCTCGATGACCTGGCCGAGATGTATCAGCGGCTGAAGGCCAAGGGTGTGCCCATCAGCGTCTCCGACCACAAGGTCTCCATCGGTATCTATTTCTCGGATCCCGACGGGAACGGGCTCGAGGTCTACTACGAGCTCCCGCGCAGCCAGTGGCATCGCGAGCGGCCGTTCTCGGGCGAGGAGGGCAAGGGGCGGTTCCCCGGCCCCTGGGACGAGATGCTCCGCCCGTAGGCCGGGGTCAGCCGCCGATCTGGTCGCCCTCGATGGGCGCGTTGCCCCAGGTGAAGAGCGGATCGCCGCCCTCCGGAGTGACGAGGAGGATCTCCTCCAGCCAGTTGCGGTGGCGATCATCGCCCGGGATCTGCAGGTGCACGGCCGCGACCATCCCCGCCTCCAGACTCCAGTCATAGCGGCTGGCCGGCACTTCCATGTCGATGTGCTCCAGGCCAAGCCCGTGAAAGAAGATGAAGGCGTCGTCGGCGTTGGCGAGCCCGGCCTGCCGGAGCGTCTGCCGGCCACAGACTTGCAGCTGGCTGATCTTCACGCCGGGTCGCATGGCGCGCTGGATCTCGGCCATGGCCGCGGCGGTGGCGGCGGCGATCTGGCGCGCGAGCCCCCGGGCCTGGTCGGCGACGACCCAGGTCTTGCCCCCGTCCCAGCAGTAGTGGGCCAACGAGCCGTGGCAATCCCACATGACGTGCATGCCGGGCTCGACGGTGAAATCCTCCAGCCCCGACTGGGTGAAGACGGCCGGCTCGAGGCCGGGGGGATTGGCCATGACGATGGCGCCCGGATCGCGCACGAATCCTCCCAGGCTCACCGCAGTGGTGTGGTAGAGGCGGGTCAGCTCCTGCCACGTCATGCCGCGCTCCCAGCCGCGCACGGTCTGGGCGATGGCGTGCTGGTTCAATCGGGTCGCTTGCCTCAGCAGGCTCACCTCGTCGGGCGTCTTCACCTGGCGCACGTACTTGAGCGTGCCGTAGGCATCGACGACCCGCACACCGGCAGGCGCGACTGCGCTGGCGAAGCGGAGGTCGTCGAAGCCGACCACGCCGCGGGCCAGCCCCAGGTCCTGCATCGCCCGGGCCGTGCCCTCGATGAGATTGGCCGCGTAGTGGCTCCGGGCCGCCTGGGCCCGGGGGGAGTTGCCGAGCGCCGCCGGCAGGAAGTGATCCAGCGGCGCCCACGAGACATCGAACGGGGTCAGCAGGGTGGCGTAGGGCCGGGCGTCCTCGACCCACGATGGCTGGAGGAGGAAGTGGGCGAGGTCGAACTCGGCGATCACGATGATCGGGTGCTCGGGCTCGTGCCGCGAGACGACCACCGCGGCATAGCCGTTGGTCTCCTGGATCGAGGCGCTGGCCGGGGGCGCGAAGCCGCTCAGATAGAAGACGTTGGGACGCAGGTAGGACACGAGCCCGTCCAGACCGCGCTGGCTGAGGGTGTCGACCAGGCGTCCGAGATTGCAGAAACGTGGCACCATGGCGATCGCCCGGCAGGGTAGCCGCCCCGTGCCGACGGGTCAAGGCAGGAAGGGTTACTGATCCTGCTGGCACGGCGGCTGCAGTACTCTCCTGGCGCAGAGGTCCGGAGCATCCCTGTAGAATCCAGCCCCGTGCGTGTTCCGATCTTCTACGGCTGGATCATCGTGGCCGTCGCCTTCGTGACCATGGGGGTGGGCGTCAACGCCCGCACCGCCTTCTCGCTGCTCTTCCCGCCCATCCTCGACGAGTTCGGCTGGGAGCGGGGGATGACGGCCGGCGCCTTCTCGTTCGGCTTTCTCGTCGCGGCAGCCCTGAGTCCCTCCCTGGGCCGGCTGATGGATCGCCGCGGGCCGCGCGTCGTCATGGAGCTGGGGGTGGGCCTCATGGCCGCGGGCTTCATGCTGGCCACGCTGGTGCGTCAGCCCTGGCACCTCTACCTCACCCTCGGGGTGCTCGTCGGCGGCGGCAGCGTGTGCATGGGCTATACCGGTCACGCGCTGTTCCTTCCGAACTGGTTCGTGCGCCGCCGGGGCCTGGCGCTCAGCGTGGCCTACTCCGGCGTCGGAGTAGGCTCGGTCATCCTGCTGCCCTGGCTGCAGAGCCTTATCGAGCGCGCCGGCTGGCGCGCCACCTGCTGGGCGCTGGGGCTCCTCGTGCTGGGACTGCTCGCCCCGATCAACCTCCTGCTGAGACGGCGGCCCGAAGACATGGGGCTCGCGCCCGATGGCGACGCCAGCGCCCCAGGCTCTCCCGGGACCGTGGCCCCGGCCAATGTGGTGGACCACGCCTGGGTCGCGGTGGACTGGACCCTCGGCCGCGCCGTGCGCACCGCCCGCTTCTGGTGGATCGCGGTGGGCTATTTCGCGGGCCTCTTCTGCTGGTATGCGGTGCAGGTGCATCAGACGAAGTATTTGATCGAGATCGGGTTCGGCGCCAACGACGCGGCCTGGGCGCTGGGCTTCGTGAGCCTGGTCGGCATTCCCGGGCAGATCGGGCTGGGGCATCTCTCGGATCGGATCGGGCGCGAATGGGTGTGGACGGTGGGGAGTCTGGGCTTCG
Organism: Candidatus Rokuibacteriota bacterium; assembly: GCA_050731715.1. Classification (GTDB taxonomy): domain Bacteria; phylum Methylomirabilota; class Methylomirabilia; order Rokubacteriales; family CSP1-6; genus 40CM-4-69-5. The sequence continues at coordinate 384 of JBOHPM010000118.1, read as the reverse complement.
CGCTCTGTTATCTGACCCTGCTCCTGCTCCCCCACGCCCCCACGCCGGGGCTCCTCTACGTCATGGTGACAGCGCAGGGTCTGCTCGGCTACGGGGTGACCTCGGTGGTCGGCGCCATCCCGGCCGAGATTTTTCAGGGCCGGCACTACGGCACGATCTTCGGCACGCTGATGCTGGCCTCCATCATGGGCGGCGCCGCCGGGCCCTGGCTGACCGGCGTGCTGCACGACGCCACCGGCGACTACACGCTGGCGTTCTTCCTCGCCATCGGGTTCAGTGTCCTCTCCGCTGTCGCCATCTGGCTGGCCGCCCCGCGCGGGGTCCGGGTCGTCGCCGGCCGGGTGAATCAGGTTGAGTAGGCATGGCTAGGCATAGTCGAGGTAC
>JBOHPM010000117.1:0-8269 GCA_050731715.1 Candidatus Rokuibacteriota bacterium | reverse complement strand
GTCAGCTCCAGGAGCCACGAGCGGACCACGCTGCCCTGGTTCCACAAGCGGGCGATGGCGGCCAGATCGAGGCCATAGTCGGAGGCCGACATGAGCTCGAAGCCCTCGGCGTAGGCCTGCATCATCCCGTATTCGATGCCGTTGTGGATCATCTTCACGTAATGCCCACTGCCGACGCCGCCCACGTGCAACCAGCCCTGGGCCGGGGCCAGGGCCGCGAGCACGGGAGCCAGCCGGGCGACCGCGGTGGCCTCGCCGCCGACCATCAGGCAGTAGCCGAGCTCACGTCCCCAGATCCCCCCGCTGACGCCGACGTCGAGATAGGTCAGGCCACGGGCCCCGAGCTCGCCGGCCCGCCGCACGTCGTCCTTGTAGTGCGTGTTGCCGCCGTCGACGATCGTGTCCCCCGGGCTCAGCAATGAGGCGAGCTCACCGATCACCGACTCGGTCGGCGCTCCGGCTGGCACCATGATCCAGATCACGCGCGGGCGGCCCAGCGCTTGCACGAGCTCCGTGAGCGAGCCGGCCACCCGGGCGCCTGCCGCCTGGACGCTCTGCCGGGCCGTGGCGGCGGGATCGTAGCCCACCACGGCGTGACCCTGCTGCTCGAGGCGGGCCACCATGTTGCCGCCCATCCGGCCGAGGCCGACGACGCCGACGTCCATCAGAGTTGCCGCTGCAGACTCGGCGCCAGGGCCGCGGTGAGCCGCTCGATGGCCTCGACCACCGAGCCGTGTCGTACCGGCAGCCAGAGCGCGCGTCGGTGGGCGGCCCGCAGCGTGGCCAGGTCACCGAGGGCCTGGGCCAGCTTGAGGGTGGCGAAGCCGTAGCGCTCCCCGGGGATCGGTAGCTCGTCGGTGTCCTCGGAGGCGAACATGACGATGAGCGGGGTCGGCGGGCCGCCCTTGTGCAGCTGCCCCGTGGAGTGCAGATAGCGTGGCCCGTAGCCGACGGTGGTCGCCAGGCCCGTGCCGTCGCGCAGGAGTCGGCGCAGGCGGGCCAGCGCGGCGGTGGTCGCCGGCGTTGGCGTGACGTAGGCCAGCAGCGCAAAGTAATCGCCCGGCTGTGCCTGGCCGATGACGCGGACGGCCTCGTCGATGCTGTCGGCCGGCCACTCGGGCAGGCGGCCCCGCTCCTTGAACGTCGCCAGGGCCGCCTGGGTCGCGTCCTTGGCCTGGGCAACATTCGGCTCGTCGAAGGGATTGACTGCCAGGAGCGCGCCGGCCGCGGCAGTCGCCATCTCCCACCGGAAGAACTCGCCCCCGAGATCGGTCCGCTCGGCGAGCGGCAGCATGATCACCGGGTGACCGGCGGCCTGCAGCGGCCGGAGGCCTCGCGCGAGCTCGGGATCGGCGCCAAGGGTCAGGCCCACGAACAACCGGTCCGGGCCGTAGGCCTCGGGAGGGCCGAGCGATTCCTCGTGGACGACGACCAGGCCCCGACCCTGCTTGCCGGTGGACTCGGTGAGGAGCTGCTCGAGCCAGGCGCCCAGCGCCCGGATCGGCTCCGAGAGCACGAGGGTGACCTTGTCGCGCCCGGCCAGCGCGAAGCCGCCCAGGGCGGCGCCGAGCCGGAGCCCGGGGTTGACGGGCGCGGCGCTCCCGGGGCCACAGGCGGTGGCCATGGCGGCGGCGCGCTCCAGCAGGCGCTCGAGATGCACGCCGAGGAGCGCGGCCGGGACTAGGCCGAAAAGAGACAACGCGGAGAACCGCCCCCCGATGTCGGGCGGATTGAGAAAGGTGCGGCGGAAGCGACCCTCAGCGGCCAGGCGTGCCAGCGGCGTGTCGCGATCGGTGATGGCGATGAAGTGGGCGCCCGGGCTGGCTACCTGCGCTTCCAGCTCGGCGCGGAAGTACCGATAGAGCGCCAGCATCTCCGTCGTCGTGCCCGACTTCGAGGCGACCACAAACACCGTGTGGGCCAGCTTGACTCGCTCACGCGCGGCCCGGATCGCGCCGGGATCTGTCGTGTCGAGCACGCTCAGGGCCAGGCCGCTGGCCCCGGCCGGGAAGGTTGCGCCCAGGACTTCGGCGGCCAGGCTCGAGCCTCCCATGCCGAGCAGGACGGCATCCGTGAATCCCTCGGCGCGAAGGCCGGCGGCGAGCTCGCGCAGCTCGCTCACCGCCTTGCCCATGCTGACGGGGGCGTCGAGCCAGCCCAGACGCTGGACGATCGTCGCCTGCCCGCGGGCGTCGTCGCTCCAGAGCGTGGCGTCCTTGTTCCAGATCCTCGCCCCGACCCCCTGGCGCTCCAGCTGTTCGAGCGCTCCCGTGAGGACGGGACCCGTGGGCCAGCACTCTGGCGACGGCCGGGCTGAATCCGCCGTCTCGGCCTCCAGCGCCAGCACCTTGGCCAGGCGCCGGACGTGGCGCTCGGCCCCGGAGAAGCGGGCGCCCACGAAGGTACGGGCCAGCTCGACAGCCTGCTCCCGGGTCACCACCCTGGCCCCCAGGCAGATGACGTTGGCGTCGTCGTCCTCGCGCGCCTGGCGCGCGGTGAAGAGGTCGTGGCACAGGGCCGCCCGCACGCCGCGGATCTTGTTGGCGGCGATGGACACGCCCGCGCCGCTGCCGCAGATGAGCACGCCCAGGTCGGCGTGCCCATCGCGCACCGCGGTGCCCACGGCGCGGGCGAAGTCTGGGTAGTCGGCGGGAGCGTCCGAGTGGGTTCCGCAGTCGAGGAGCTCGTGACCGGCGGCCGCCAGCGCGTCGCCGACCGCGCCCGTGTAGGGGAACCCGCGATGGTCACAGCCGATCGCGATTCGCACGGCTATCGCCGGAGCAGCGCGGCGGCGGCGTGGTCGAGCATCCACACGAGCCGGCCCTTCTCGGGCTGGACCATGGCCGCGGGCAGCGGCGCCCGCTCTCCCAGCACTGCCTTCACCGCCTTGGCCTTCTCCGCCCCCGAGACGAGAAACAGGACGTTGGCCGCGGCGTTCAGCACGGGAAGGGTCAGCGTGATGCGCTGGGGGATTGCGGCAGCTGCCGCGTGAACGCCGGCCACGGGGCGGAAGATCTCCTTGAGGACGGGCGAGCCCGGGAAGAGCGAGGCGGTGTGGCCATCGAGGCCCATGCCCAGGAGCACCAGGTCGAATCGCGGTGATTGCCCCCGCCGCAAGCCGAAGGCCTCGGTCAGCACGCGCCCGTAGGCCGCGGCCCCGACGTCGGGATCCTCGGCTGCTGCTGGCATGGCAAAGACCCGTCCGGGTGGCAGGGGTACCTGATCCAGCAACGTCTCCCGGGCCATCCGGAAGTTCGAGTCGACGTGGTCGTGCGGCACGCAGCGCTCGTCGCCGAAGAACACGAACGCGTTCCCCCAGGGCATCGCCTCGCGCCGGGGTGAGGCGGCCAGCCGCGCATAGGTCCGGCGTGGGGTTTCGCCGCCGGCCAGCGCGAGCATGACCCGACCTCGCGCGGCGACGGCTTCGGCCGCGATCTCGACGATGCTCTGGGCCGCTCGATCGGCGAGCGTCGCCGCGTCGGCGAGCACGACAACCTCCGGAGCGCTGGCCATGCCCAGATGATACCCCGGGCGTTGCCGGCCGCTAACCCAGGGCAGCGTCCAGGCGGCGCTGGCGTTCGAGGGCCCGGCGTAGCCGGGCGTGATGGGCGGGGTCAGGGTCCAGCCGCTCACCCGGCGGCACCGGAAGGGCAGCCAGGTCGGGGAGCCGGCCCAGCGCCTCGAGCGCCAGCAGCGCGGCGCCTCGGCTCGTCATCTCGTGATCCTCGGCCACCACAAGGGGATGGCCGAGGGCATCGGCGATGGTCTGGGCCCACGCCCGCGACCGGCCCAGGGCCCCGCCCGAGGCGACGATCGGGTGCTCGCCGGCGACGTGCGGCCGCAGCAAGGCGTACACGAGCGCGAGCCGAAGCGCCACCGCCTCGAGGGCGGCCCGCGCGATGTCCACCGCCGTGGTGTCGAGGCCGAGCCCGGTGATGGTGGCACGCCGATCCCCCCGCCACCCCGGGGCCCGCTCGCCAGCCACGAAGGGCAGCACCGTGAGGCCGTGCCCGTCGGGCGGTCCCTCGGCGAGTGCCCGCTCGACCTCGACGTCATCGGGTAGCCGGAGCACCCGGCGGCACCACTCGTGCACGTTGCCGCCCTCGGACAGGGCCCCGCCCATGACGGCCCGCTGCCGATCCAGGCGGTAACGCCACAGACCTGTGGGGACCGGGACCGACGCGCTCGTGACGAGCCGCAGCGCCGCGGAGGTGCCCACGTTGAGCGCCAGCCGGCCGGACTCGACGCAGCCCGAGCCGACGTTGCTGGCTGCGCCATCGCCCACGGCCGGGAACCAGACCGCGCCCCGTAGCGCCGGCCACCGGCGCGACCATTCGGGGCGGAGCCCACGCCGCCCCTGGCGGCGATCGCAGAGGGGAAACAGCCGCGACGGCTCCAGCTCAGAGGCCGCGAGGGCCTCGACGTCCCAGCCCAGTCCCTCCTGATCGAAGAGCCCGGTGCCGGAGGCGATGGAAAGACTCGTGGCCGCTTCGCCGAAGACACTCAGCTCGAGGTACTCCCCGAACGAGCCCCAGCGGGCGACGCGGGCGGCCTGCCCCGCCCGCTCGCGAAAGAGCCAGCGCAGCCGGGCCGGCCAGTAGGAGGCGTGGATGGGACAGCCGGTCCGCGCGTGCAGCGCCGCCGCATCGAGCGCCTCGCGGATCAGCGAGGCGTCGGGAGCGCTGCGGGTATCGGCCCACATGTAGATCGGTGTCAGCACGCGCCCGGCCGCATCGAAGCCGAGCAGGCCGTGCCAGAAGGTGGCGATCCCGATGGCGGCCACGTCGGGCGTCCGTGGTCCGGCCAGCACGGCGTCCAGGCAGGCGGCAAGAGCGTCCAGCAGGCGCCGGGGATCGTGCTCGACCCCGCCGTCAGGCGTGTAGGTGGGTCGCACGTCCACCCGATGCATGCGCCCGCCCACGACCTGGCCCGTCTCGTCGCACACGCTGGCGCGCACCGAGGAGGTGCCGACGTCGAGAGCGATGACCGTCATCGCGACCCCGTGGCCGTCACGTGGGGTAACATACCGCCCATGAGCGAGACGTGGGAAGTCCTCACTGTGCGGGGGCTCGCGGCGGAGGACGAACGCGCGGAGGAGTTCACCGGCAGCCTCGTGATCCACCGCGTCGGCAGCGTCGAGCCGGTCGAAACCATCACCATCCGCGTCAAGCGCTCCATCCTGACCGAGCTACACGCCACGCTGGGCCGTCTGCTGACCCGCTCCACGGGCATGCCCCGCGGCGGGGCCGCGCGCGGCCGCCTGCCGTAGAATGATGGCTTCTGGCAAACGGGTTCCCAGGAGGGTCTGATGGCACGCATCCGGGTCTTGAGCCCGCTGGGCGTCGAAGCGAGCGAGCGCGTGAGCGTTCCGCCGTTGCCCGCCGACTTCAGCGGCCTCACGGTGGGCTTCCTCGACAACACCAAGCCGAACTTCGACCGACTGGTCACCGAGCTGGGCCAGCTCCTGCGCGAGCACCACGGAGTCAGGGCCGTTGTCCACCGGCGCAAGCTCAACTGCGCCTCGCCGGCCCCGGCGGAGCTCGTCGCCGAGCTGGCCAAGGCCTGCGACGTCGTGTTTGCCGGCTCCGCCGATTGAGGGTCCTGCACGTCGTGGAGTCTCCACGACGCCCTCGAGCTGGCCAAAGCCGGTGCCGCCTCCGGTCTGATCGCCACGACGGCGTTCCAGGAGGTTGCCGTGCGCCAGCTCGCCGCGCGCGGTGTGACTGGCCTGCCCTTGCTGGTGGTCGAGCACCCGCTCGGGGGTGAACGCCCCGAGGCCATCGGACGCCGCGCCCAGCAGGCCATCGAGCAGCTCGTCGGCTTGCTCGGTGATCGCTGATGGCCGCGTTGGCGCCGGCGCTCGAAGTCGAGGACACGCCCGAGGCGCTGCTCGAGGCCTTCGTCGAGCGGGGCTGGTGCGATGGCCTGCCGATCGTCCCCCCCACCGAGGAGCGGGTGCTGGCCATGCTGGACGGCGCCGCCGCTACGCGCTCGCTGGGCCCCATGCCGCCGCTCTGGCGCGAGGCCAGCCTGCAGGCCCTGGCCGTGAACGCGGTGATGGCCGGATGCCGGCCGGAGTACTTTCCCGTGATCGTCGCCGCCGTCGAGGCCATGCTGGATCCGGCCTTCAACCTCTACGGCGTGCAGGCCACCACGCATCCGGTCGCGCCACTGCTCATCGTCAGCGGCCCCTACGCGCGCCAGATCGGGCTGCACGCGGGCAGCGGCTGCTTCGGGCCGGGCTTCCGCGCCAACGCCACGATCGGGCGGGCGATCCGCCTGAGCCTCATGAACGTCGGGGGCGCCTGGCCCGGCCGTCACGACATGGCCACCCAGGGCAGTCCCGCCAAGTTCAGCTACTGCATCGCCGAGCACGAGGATGCCTCACCGTGGGGACCGCTCGCCGAGGGCGACGTCGTGACTGTGTATGGCGGCGAGGCTCCCCACAACGTGAACGATCACGTGTCGACCACGGCCGCCGGCATCCTGACCAATGTGGCCCACACCGCGGTCACCCTCGGCTCCAACGTGGGCTGGTACCTGGCCCAGAGCCAGCTTCTGGTGGTGCTAGGCCCCGAGCATGCCCAGACCATTGCCGCCGACGGCCTGGGCCGGGGGGACATCCAGCGCTTCGTGTACGAGCACGCCCGGCTGCCGCTGGGCACCCTGAAGCTCGGCGGCATGTGGGGCGCGCAGGACTGGCCACCCTGGATGATGGCCCTGCGCGACGACGACGTCCGGCCGCCGCGCGTCCCCTCGCCGGATGACGTGCTGGTGGTCGTCGCCGGGGGCCCGGGCAAGCACTCCAGCGTGGTCCCCAACTGCTGCTTCAGCCGGGCCGTCTCGCGGGCGATCCGGCCTGGTTGAGCTGGGCCCCCAGCAAGCCGATGGCGGCGAGGAGGGCGAGCGCACCGAGGCCGCCAAGCGCGCCCAGGGGCTCGCCGAAGGCGAGCACGCCGAGCAGGGTGGCCGTCAACGGCTCGAGCAGCGTGACGATGCCGGCTACCGTGGCCGGCACGCGGCACAGGCCCGACGTATAGGCGGCGTAGGCGGCCGCCGTGGTCACGACGCCCAGGTAGAGGAGCCAGGGCCAGCCGCGGGCCAACTGCTCGAGCGGAGCCGTGCTCCAGGTCAGCACCGGAGCCATGATGAGGGCCGCGGCGGTGAAGCTCAGCCCGGTCAGCGGCAGCGGCGCGCTGCGGGCGAGGCTGACCTTGGCGGTGATGACGTAGAGCGCGTAGGCGAGCCCGGCGGTGAGCGCGAGTCCGGCGCCACCGGCGAGGCGTGGTCCGGTCGCCAGGCCGGCGTGACCACCGACGAGCAGCGCGGTGCCGCCCACGCCGAGCCCGAGCGCGAGCAGGATGCGGGCGCTGAGGCGCTCGCCGAGCACGGCGGCCGCCAGCACCGCGATCATGAGAGGCGCCGAGCAGATCGCCAGCAGCGCGGTCACGGCGATCCCGGTCATGACGACGGCCGTGAAATACGCGGCCTGGAAGGTGGCCATGCAGGCACCCATCAGGACGCAGCGGCCCAGGTCGGCGCGGGCGATGTGCAGCGAGCCGTGGCCGAGACGGGCGGCAGCCAGGAGCACCGCGGCGGCCAACGCCATGCGGGCCAGGCCGATCACGAGGGGTTCGGCTCCGTGATGCGTCACAAGAATTGTGGTCACCGAGCCGGTGGTGCCCCACGACAGCGCGGCCAGGGCGATGAGCAGCAGGCCGATGAGCACCGCGGCATTATAGGGCGGCGCGGCCCAAGAGCCACGGCGCGGCCAGGGAGGCGAATGTGACCATTGATGTGGCGTCCCTCGCCGAGCACCATCGGGGCACGATGGCGGAGCTGCTGGGCATCCGCTTCGTGGAGGCGACGCGCGATCGTGTGGTCGCCGAGCTCACCGTCCGTGACGCGCTGCGGACGTTCGGCGGGCGGCTGCACGGGGGCAGCCTCATGGCCCTGGCCGATACCGTGGGCGCCACCGCCACCTTCCTCAATCTGCCGCCGGGGGCGTCGACGGCCACGCTGGAGTCCAAGACGAACTTCTTCGCGGGAGGGCAGGAGGGCGTGGTGCGGGCGGAGAGCACGCCACTGCATCGCGGGCGCAGCACGATGGTGTGGCAGACGCGCGTCACCGACGCCTCGGGGCGGCTCCTCTCGCTGACGATACAAACCCAGATGGTATTGAGCGGAGCCACGCGCACCTAGAGCAGGCCACCCTCGGCCTGAGCCGGTCTCGCGGCCCCCGCTAACAGGAGCCAGTTATGAAAATCGC
>JBOHPM010000116.1:0-8295 GCA_050731715.1 Candidatus Rokuibacteriota bacterium | reverse complement strand
GTGGAGCGAGTGCTCCAGGCCACGGGCTGGAACAAGGCCCAGGCCGCCCGGGTCCTCGACGTCGACATCAAGACGCTGAACAAGAAGATCCGCGACTACGGCCTGACTCGGTCCGCGTAGCTCCCCCGGAGAAAGTCCCCGGCCGGGGACCTTCTCCCTGACCCCCGTTGTCGCCCCCACGATAATAGTCAGCTATTTCGAATATTTATGGTCTATCGAGCCATGGCATTCGAGTTGCGACATCGGGTGGGTGATGGACTTGACGAGCCCGCGCCCAAGGCAGTCGGTGCCGAGAGCATCGAGCATCGCGCTCTGGCGCCCTCAGATCGTGATCCCCAGCGCGGCCGTCACGGCCGTCACGTCGGCTCATGTGGTCGTCGCTGAGCCCGCCCTGAGGCCGGACGCCGTCCGGGCCCAGATCGAGGCCACCCAGTCGCTTCTGTCCTCGGTGGCCGAGGCCCAGATCGCCCTGGGGGCCCGGGCTGCCGCGGCCGACGCGCGGGTGGCAACGGCCGGCTCACCGGGCGAGCGGGTGGCGGCCGTGATGGAATCCTATCGGGTTCACGCGCAGCTCGACAACGTTCTCCGGGAAACGATCCGGCGCACTGGCGCCCTGCTGGAAGAGCGAGGACTGCGATGAGCGTCTACTATCTGCCGAAGCGTTCGCTGACCGACCCTGTCCCCTCGACGTCGGAGTGGCCGAGCTTGCCCGAGCGGCTCCGAAACGCCTGGTGGAGACTGCGGCTGGCGATAGTCGAGATGCGGGGCATTCTTCGGTCGCAGCCCCGGCATTGCGGGGCTACGACCCAGTACGACCTCTTCTCGGACGAGTTGCCGCCGGCCCGCCCGTCCCGTCCGGCCCGGATCCTCGATTTCGTAGAGGCGCGTCAGCGTCTCCGGCCGGCCGGGCGCGAGGCCTGAGGCCAGGGTGGGCCAGCCCCGCATTCTCGTGGTAGATGACGAGCCGGAGGTCCGGGCTGTCGTGGGCGACACGCTCACCGAAGACGGCTACGAGGTCGACACCGTTGGCTCATCGCAGGCCGCCATCGACGCCGTGGACCGGCACGCCTACGACGTCGTCATCTGCGACGTCCGGCTGCCCGGCTGCCGAGGCGAGGTGCTGGCGGCAGAAATGGTCCGCCGATGCCCGCGCCTGGCCAACCGGATCATCCTGGTGACCGGCGAGGGCAGCGATCTGCGTGCGACGCTGCCGGTGCTGGCCAAGCCCTTCAGCCTCGACGCTATCCTGAACGCGATTCGCGCGCGCCTGTCCTCCGCCTAGGCGAGAGCCGCCTGAGGCCCCTGCCGGTCAATTGACAGGCGTGTCCCGGCCCGCTAGAAGAATCGGGGAGGTCGGGGCATGCTGCGTGCCGGGCTAGCGCTGACTGCTGCTCTGATCGCCAGCGGCTGCGGGGAGCGGTCGGACGTGGCCCCGCTCGCCGAGCGGGGCCGCCAGATTTACCTCACGCAGTGCGCGACGTGCCACGGCGGCGACCCGGCGCATACCGGGCCGCTGGGGCCCCCGATCAAGGGGGCCTCACGCGAGCTGCTCGAGGCCAAGATCCTCCGAGGAGCTTACCCCCCCGGGTACCAGCCCCAACGCCCGACCGCCGTCATGCCGCCCCAACCCGCGCTGGCCCCCGACATCCCCGCGCTCGCCGCGTACGTCAAGTAGGGGCCCCGGCGCGGGCTCAGGGGAAGATGATCTCCAGCCCGAAGTAGAGGATCGCCGTGAGGACGAAGCCGCCCCAGAACGTCCCCTTGAGCGTGCTGAGCATCTTCTTGCCGGCACCCGTCGTGCCGACCATCGCGTTGGCTTGGGCCACGGTCATCACGATCGCCAGCAGGATGAGCGCGCCCCAGATGGCCCCGGCCGTCGCCTGCGCGAACAGAGGCAGGTGGCTGGCCGCGCCCATGAAGAACAGCATGGGAATGGACAGCATGGTGTTCGTTCGCGAGGCAAACCCGGCGCGCTGGCCTCGAGCCGCCGCCTCGGCGATGGCCTGGCCACCCTTGGCGACCTGTCGGGCTGACGCGATGATCACCTGCTGGGCGGGCCAGATCACGAACCAGACGTTGAACCACATGAGACTCCCCAGCATGCCCCCGTAGAAGATGGCCCAGCCGTAGGAAGTGGTGAAGAAGCCGTTGATGCCGAGCTGACCGATCTTGTGCAGGACGATGAGCCATCCGGTGATGAACGTGAACATCGCGCCCCAGCGGAACCACCAGAGCGCTCGCTCCACGAGACCACCCGTGATCATGCCGCCACGGACGGGGGGTTCAGCCGAGGCGAAGAAGGGCGTCTGGACGAAATTGAAGTAGTACAGCATCCCGATCCAGGTGATCCCGGCGAGGAAATGAAACCACCGCAGGAAGAACAGCCAACCCTCTCCACTGAACAGCGCCATGGTCTGGCCCCTCCTCGTGGCGTGATGGACTACCTGTTTCTGGGCTCCTTCTCCTCCTCGTCGACCCCTTCCTCCTCGTCGTCTATCTCGTCGTCATCGTCGAGCTCGGCATCATCCTCGTCTTCGAGCTCATCGTCGTCGAGTTCATCGTCGAACTCCTCGTCATCCTCGCTGAGGTCATCCTCATCGACGGCTTCATCGTCCTCGTCGTCGACCTCATCCTCCTCGTCGGCATCGGGATCCTTTTCGTCTTCCTCCTCGTCGTCGGCGTTACGATGACGGAGCTCGAGGTCGGTGTCATGCCAGGGGTGCATCCGAAACCGCATCGAAGGTTCCTCCGAGCCGTGCCCGGCTTGACGTAACTCGCTGGAGTCGCTGGGTTGCTCGAAGCGGGATTATAGCAAAACGTCCTGCCTGTCCAGCGGTTTCGGCGTCGTCGTCCGGGGCACAGCCGGGGCCCCATCGCCCTACGATGATCTTGACCCCCGGAGCCACGGCCCGCCGTTTCTTGACGAGATACCGGGCGCGGGTCCCCGGCCACGGTCTTCCAGGGAGCCGTGGCCGCCCGCTGATCTCATGCACCACTCTGGGACGGTGACAGCGTCAACACCAACCCGAGTCTGGACAGACTAGCGGGCCTGGCGGCGGACTTCTCTCGGGCGTGGTGCTCGCTACTGTCGTCGGTGCGATCGGGTTGCCCTCGGCTATCGGCTGCTCACGCGAGGCGCCAGGGAACACGCTCCCTTGAAAGGACACGTCGAGTGATCGTACGGTATACTCGCCCCGTCAAGTCCGCGGTGTTCGCGGTCTCGGCGGTGTAGCTCAGCGGCAGAGCAGGGGTCTCATAAGCCCCGTGTCGGAGGTTCAATTCCTCCCACCGCCACCAACTTGCAGCACTGCCCGCCTTCCTCAACCTCGACCGCTGACCTATGCCCGACGGCACCTTGACCGGCGTCTGGGTTCCGACTACCGTCAGCGCCCACTTACGAGATGGGAGGCCCCGATGGGATCTCGACTTTTGGCCCTTATGCTCGGCGTGAGCCTGGTCGGGAATGCCGTCCAAGGGGTGGTGGTGTGGACGGATACCGCGTTGATCGAGCAGGTGGGACTGGACATGGACCGGCTCACTGCCTCCATCCGCCCATTGCACGCTCGCCATGAGCGCGCGGTGCGGGTCGCCGACGAGCTCTCGGACCAGCTGAAGCAGTGTCGATTGACGCACATCAGGCAGGCGCTCGGCATCGAACGATAGACCGCCTCAACGGCCTGCTCGGCGGACCAGACCAGCTGGAGTGCACGCTGCTGATCGAGATCGACGACCCCGCACTGCGCGCGGTCCGGCTCCGCGAGTGGTTCGCCCTCCCCGAGCACGTCTACGTCCGCGAGGCGCCGGTCGCGGTGCATTGACCCCGGAGCAGCGCACGGTCCTCGCCGAAGATCTCGAGTAATCGCGCCTGTCCCAGCAAACTTTGTTAGACTCGGCGTTCCCGGAGGTGGAGATGAGCGGATCCGACGACATCCTCGTGCAACACGACGGCGCCGTTGCCACGGTCGTGTTCAATCGGCCGCGCGTGCGCAACGCGATCAACCTGGCCATGTGGCAAGAGATTGCCCGGGTGACGACCGACCTGACCAAGGACGACACCGTCCGCGCCATCGTGTATCGCGGGGCGGGGACGGAGGCCTTCGCCTCGGGCGCCGATATCTCGGAGTTCAAGGAGCAGCGCAAGGACACGGAAACGGCGCTGCGCTACAACGCCCAGACTCACGCCGCTTACGTTGCCCTCCGCGAGTGCCCCAAGCCCACGGTGGCCATGATCTACGGCTTTTGCATGGGCGGCGCCATGGCCGTGGCCATGGCCTGTGACCTGCGCTTCGCCGCCGAGGGCTCGAAGTTCGGCATTCCCGCGGGGCGGCTCGGCATCATCTACGGGGCCGACGCGGTGGGGCAGCTCGTCGATCTCGTGGGGCCGGCTTATGCCAAGGACATCCTCTACTCGGCCCGCACCGTCAGCGACCGCGAGGCGCTGGCCATGGGGTTCATCCAGCGCCTGGTTCCGGCCGGGGAGCTGGAGAGCGCGACCTACGAGTACCTCCGCCGAGTGGCCGACAACGCCCCGCTGTCGGTCCGCGGGTCCAAGATCACCGTGGAGGGCTACCTGGCCGGGTTGACCGAGGAGCATCGCCGAGACCTGCGCGACAAGCAGCTCGAAGCGTTCGAGAGCGAGGACTACAAGGAGGGCACGCGGGCGTTCCTGGAGAAGCGGACGCCCCGATTTCTGGGCCGCTAGTGCAGTTCGCCGTCCTCACCTCGACTCCCCTCTCGGCCCTCGAGGGAAGCGGGACTTTCGTCGCCCTCGATGGGCTCGTGCGCGGCCTCCGCGGCCGCGGCCACCAGGTAACCGTGCGGCCCCTGCGTCTGCGCACCGGCTTCCACACCCTGGATCGCTGGCTCTACAACGTGCAGGCAGCGTTGGCGCCGCCGCCCGGGGACGTCGTGATCGGCGTCGACCTCGACGGCTTTCTGTGGGCCCGCCGCCGGGGAGCCCGCGCCTTCGTGGTCACCCTCAAGGGCATCATCGCCGACGAGCTGCGGAACGAGCGGGGCTGGGTGCGCCGGTTGCTGACGGTCCAGGCCCGGTGGGAGCGGGTGAATTGCACCCGGGCCGACCGGGTCATCGTCCCCAGCCGCTATTCAGCTGGCGTCGCCAGCGAGGTCTACGACGTCCCGGCCCCGCGGCTGGCGGTCGTGCCGGAGCCGATCGACCTCGCGGAGTGGCGGCGGCTGTTCGGGCAGGCCCGACGTGCGCCCGCCGACCGCCCGACCATCCTCTGCGTCGCCCGCATGTACCCGCGCAAGCGGGTGGAGGACCTGCTGCAGGCGGCGCACGCCCTGCGCCGGCGAATCCCCGCCCTCCAGGTCCGCATCGTCGGCGACGGCCCCGAGCGGGGGCGGCTGCAGCGTATCCACGCGGAACTCGGGCTCGGCGACGCGGTGGTCTTCCTGGGCGAAGCTGAGCGCTCGACGCTGGCCGTAGAATATGTGGGGGCGCACTGCTTCTGTCTGCCCAGTGTGCAGGAGGGCTTCGGCCTCGTGTTCGCGGAAGCCATGGCGGCGGGGCTCCCCGTGGTGGCCTGCCGGGCCGGTGCCGTCCCTGAAGTCGTCGTCGACGGGCGCACCGGCCTGCTGGTGGCCCCGCGCCGCCCCGCCGAGCTGGCCGGGGCGCTGGCGAGGGTGCTCGAAGACGGGGGATTGCGCAAGACGCTGGGCGAGGAGGGACGACGTCGCGTGGACGATTTCGATCTCGATCGGGTGGCGGCACGCTTCCTCGAGGTGCTGCCGTGACCGGCGCGGCTTACAGCACGCGGCGCTTTGCCTTCGCGGCGGGGCACCGGTACTGGGTGGACACCTGGTCGGCGGCGGAGAACGAGCGGCGCTTCGGCCGCCTGACCGTGCCCCATGGCCACAACTACACGCTGGACGTCACCGTCCGCGGGCCACTCGACGAGCGAACGGGAATGGTCATCGACCTGGGAGAGCTCAAGCGGATCGTGACCGACACGGTGATCGAGCGCTTCGACCACGCCGACCTGAACGCCGATAGCCTCTTCCGCGGGCGGGTGCCGACCACGGAGAATCTGGCCGTTGTGCTCTGGGAGCTGCTCGCGCCGAAGCTCGGCACCGAACGCCTGTGGCGCATCCGGGTCTGGGAGGATCCGACGCTCTATGCCGACTACTACGGCGACTAGCCCGGTTCACCTGACTCGCGTCTATCATTTCAGCGCGGGGCATCAGCTCGCCAATGCAGCGCTCACCGCCGAGGAGAACGCCCGGCTGTACGGCGCCTGCGCCCGGCCCCATGGCCACAACTACTACCTGGAGCTGACCGTGGCCGGTGTTCCTGACGCCCTGACCGGCATGGTGCTGGACCTGGCCCGGCTTGATGAGGTAGTTCACCAGCGGGTGCTCGAGCGGGTGGATCACTATACGCTCGAAGAGGTGCCGGAGCTGGCCGGGGTCATCAGCACCGGGGAGGGATTGGCCCGCGCCTTCTGGCGTCTGCTCGCCGACCAGGTGGCCCCGGCGGTCCTGCGTCAGGTGGCCGTGGTGGAGACGGCGAAGAACCGCTTCGAGTATCGGGGAGACGCGCCATGAATCGAACCGGCGGCGCCATCGCGGGTCTCATCGAACAGCTCCTCAAGGAGCTCGGCGAGGACGCCTGCCGCGAGGGACTCGAACGCACCCCCGAGCGCGTGGAACAGGCTCTGCGCTTCCTGACCAACGGCTACCGCATGAAGGTCGAAGACGTCTTCAACGGGGCGTTGTTCGTGGAAGAGTACGACGAGATGGTCGTGGTCAAGGACATCGACTATTTTTCCATGTGTGAGCATCATCTAATACCCTTCTTCGGCAGGGCCCACATCGCCTACATGCCCCACAAACGGATCGTGGGGCTGTCCAAGATCCCGCGCCTGGTGGAGATGTTCAGCCGGCGGCTGCAAGTGCAGGAGCGCCTCACCACCCAGATTGCGAACACACTCAACGAGGTGCTGCAGCCGCGGGGCGTGGCGGTGGTCATGGAGGCTGTCCACCTCTGCATGATCATGCGCGGGGTGGAGAAGCAGAACTCCAAGGCCGTCACCTCGGCCATGCTAGGGGCGTTTCGCGATCGACCCGAGACCCGGGCCGAGTTCATGGAGCTGATCAAAGCTGGCCGGGGGCTGCAGATATGAGCGGGCTCCTCGCCGGTCACGTGGCGCTCGTCACGGGGGCCGGCCGCGGCATCGGACGGGCGGTGGCCCTGGCCCTGGCCCGGGAAGGCGCCGCCGTGGCGCTGGCCTCGCGCACGCGCGCGGAGCTGGCCGCGGTGGCGACCGCGATCCGCGAAGGCGGCGGCCGTGCTCTCGCGGTGCCCACCGACGTGACCCAGGACGCTGCGGTCGATGCGCTCGTCGAACAGACCGTCGCGGAGCTGGGGGGCCTGCATCTGCTGATCACGGCGGCGGGGACGGCGACGTTCGGGCCGGTGAGCGCGGCCAAGGCCACCGACTGGGACGCGATGCTCGCGGTGAACCTTCGCGCCGTCATGGTGTGCTGTCGGGCCGCCCTGGTCCCGATGATCCGCCAGCATCGGGGCACCATCATCAACGTGGCGTCCGTCGCCGCCGTGCGAGCCATCCCGGGTGCGGCGGCCTACAGCGCGAGCAAGGCTGGCGTCGGGGCCTGGAGCCGGGTGCTCGCCGAAGAGGTGCGCGGTGAGGGCATCCGGGTCGGTGTCCTGCTGCCCGGGGCCGTGGCCACGCCCCTGTGGGACGCGATCCCCAACGCCCCGGCGCGAGAGCGTATGCTCGCCCCCGAGGACGTGGCCCGGGCGGTCCTGCTCATGGCTACCTTGCCCAGGGGCGCGGCCCTCGAAGAGCTCACCCTGCTGCCCGCGGGTGGGATTCTGTGATACGATGGCTGTCACGTAAGCCTGGAACATTCAAGAGGCATTCGGGACGGAGGATCGCATGGTGACGCTGACAGAGTTTGCCGCCAAGAAGGTTGCCGACCTTCGCATGGAGGAAGGCAAGCCCGAGTGGGGGTTGCGAGTGCGGCTGGTAGGTGGCGGCTGCTCGGGCATGTCCTATGAGCTGGGCTGGGAGGATCAGGAAGCCGAGGGTGACACGGTGGTGGAGTCGCACGGCGTGAAGCTGTACGTCGACCCCCACAGCGCCACCTACGTCTCCGGCAGCGAGATCGACTACATCGACAACAACATGCTGGGCGCCGGCTTCTCGATCAAGAACCCGAACGTGAAGTCGAGCTGCGGCTGCGGCCAATCCCACCGCTTCTAAGCGTGCTGTGCGCATTCGGGTCCGTCTCTTCGCCCGCTACCGTGAG
>JBOHPM010000115.1:0-8336 GCA_050731715.1 Candidatus Rokuibacteriota bacterium | reverse complement strand
TCGACGACGTGCGTCAGGGCGAGGGCCTCCGGTCTCACGCGGTCGGGGGGGAGGTCGGTGTCGACGGCGAGATCGAGGCTGAGCCCGGTCTCGCCCAGGCTTCCCAGGAGCGGTGCCAGCGCTCCCACGGTGTCCCGATCGATCGCCACGTCGACGGCGTCGGCGCCCGCCCGGCGCGCCGACCGAAGAAGCGTCGCCAGCCCGCGAGGCCGCCGCACGACATCGGCGGAAAGCCCGAGCGACAGCTCGATGCCGAGCCGGGTCGCGAGCTGGGCCCGTAGCCGGGCCAGCAGCCGGAGCGGCATCAACGGCTCGTCGACGTCGAGTGGAACGCTGAGCCGGATCGTCGTGGTGCCGTGCCGGACGGCCGTCTCCAGCAGCAGGGCGGCGCGGCCCTCGAGCTCGGGCGCCGGCGCCACGAGTCGGGCCTGGGCGTTGCGGAAACCCGGCAGCACCAGCCGCCCGGGAACCGCCAGCTCACGGTTGGCCGTGCCGGCAAGACGGGGAGCGACGGCGACGACCCGGCCTCCTGCGATGGCGAGGTCGCAGGTGCCCTCGTGTCCGGGAAGCCGGCACTCCCGCAGCAGCCAATCGAAGGCCACGGCGTCGCCGACGATAGCACAGCCTGCCGGGGACACGGGCGGCCGGCCCGCATGTAGAATGCAGTCGGGATCAGAGGGATGGCCCGCGTGTTCCTCCTCTCGCCGGCAAACTGCGCGGGCGTCCGGGCCCGGATGGTGATGCGCGCCGGGGCCACGTTCGACCTGGCCCGCCGGCTGCGCGAACCGGGGGGCGTCCCGCTCGGTGAGGTCTTCGGCTTCATGAGTGGGCTCTACTTCCGCGGCAAGCTCGCCTATGCTCGGGCCTTCGCGGCCGCCCCCGATCCCACCTGCCCGCTCACCGGCGAAGGGGTGCTCGTGATCACTCCGGGCGCGGGCCTGCACCGCTCGTCGGCTCCGGTGACCCTGCGCACGCTGCAGGCCTTTGCCCGGGTCGACGTCGACCCCGCCGAGCCGAGCTTCCGGCAACCGCTGATCACGGCGTGCCACCGGGTGCGCCAGCGGGTCGGCCCGGGCTGCGAGGTGGTCCTCCTCGGCAGCGTCGCCTCACCCAAGTATGTCGATGTCCTCTCCGCCGTGTTCGGCGACCGGCTCACGTTTCCCCGCGACTTCGTGGGTCGCGGCGACATGAGCCGGGGTGGTCTCCTGCTCCGGTGTGTCGCGGCCCGGCACGAGCTCGAGTACGCGCCCGTGATCGGGGCCGTCGTTCGTGGGCCGCGCCCGCCCCGGCTCGCGCCGCTCGGACCCGGGCCGGCAGGATCGCGCCGATGAGCCGGGTGACCACGCGCGGCTCGCGGCCGCCGCGGCGCAAGGCGATCGCCCGCCCGCGCCACGGAACCACCGGCCGGCCGTCGATTCCGCGAGACCGCGAGAGCGTGGTGCTCGAGGCCGGCGGCCGTCAGGTCCAGCTCACCAACCTGAACAAGCCGTTCTGGCCCGAGCTCGGGATCACCAAGGGCGATCTTCTGCAGTACTACGCCGATGTCGCCTCGCTCGTGCTTCCCCACGTGCGCGATCGGGCCATGGTCATGCGTCGCTATCCGGACGGCGCCCAGGGGCCCTCGTTCTTCATGAAGCGGGCGCCGGTGCCCCGACCCGACTGGATCCAGACGTGCCGCATCACCCACGCTTCCGGCAACGCGATCGACTTTCCCCTCATCCAGGATCTGCCGGCGCTGCTCTGGGTCGTCAACCTCGGGTGCATCGATCTGAACCAGTGGTACGCCCGCTGTGAGGACGTGAACCGGCCGGACTGGCTGCACTTCGACCTCGACCCCGGCACGGCCGCGTTCCCGCGGGTGATCGAGACGGCCCTCGTTCTTCGCGAGGTCCTGGATTCACTGGGGATGCCTACCTACGTCAAGACCACCGGCTCCAAAGGACTGCACGTCTACGTGCCGATCGCGCGCGGGCCCCTGCAGAAGGACGTGTGGGCGGTGGCCAAGACGGTGGCCCTGGAGCTGGCGAGCCGGCACCCGAAGCTGATGACTGCCGAGTACCGGGTGGCCCGGCGCCCCGCCGGGCGGGTGCTGGTCGACTACAACCAGAACGCCTGGGGCCGCACGCTGGCCTCCGTCTACTCGGTACGGCCGCACCCGCGGGCCTGCGTGTCGACGCCCGTCACCTGGGACGAGCTCGCCGCCGGGGTCAGCACGGAGGACTTCCGCATCGACAACGTACGGGCGCGGCTGGCCCGGGTGGGGGACCTGTGGGCGCCGCTCCTGGCCAACCGGGGCCGCTTCGATCTCGGTCGGCTGGGATGAGACGGTCGCCGTCCCTCGTCCGCGGGCCTTCGGAGTGGCCGGCCTTGCACCTGCCCATCACGCCGCCGTACCCCCCGATGGAGGCTCGGCTGGTGGAGGCATTGCCCGCCGGAGATGACTGGCTGTTCGAGCCCAAGTGGGATGGCTTCCGGTGCCTGGCCTATCGCGACGGCACGAGGATAGCGCTGCAGTCCAAGGCCGGACAACCACTGACCCGCTACTTTCCCGAGATCGCAGAGGCGCTCGGTCGCCTCCCGGTCCCGCGCTTCGTGCTCGACGGTGAGCTTCTCGTCCCGGTCGGCGGCGAGTTTTCCTTCGATGACCTGCTGCAGCGGATCCACCCTGCGGCGAGCCGGATCCAGCGCCTGGCCGCCGAGACCCCGGCCCTGCTCCTCGTCTTCGACCTCCTCGTCGACGAGCGGGGTGAAGCGCTGGCCGGGCGTCCGCTGACCGAGCGCCGGCGCCACCTCGAGACGTTCGCCGAGACGCACCTGGACGCCGAGGGGACCGTCCGGCTTTCTCCCGCCACGGCCGACCGGGCGGTGGCCGAGGCGTGGCTTCGCGATCCCGGCGCGCTGCGGCTGGACGGAGTGATCGCCAAGCGCGCCCCGGCGCCCTACGCCACCGGCGAGCGCACGGCCATGCAGAAGGTCAAGCGGATGCGGACCGCCGATTGCGTCGTGGGGGGCTTTCGCTACGCCGCCGCCGGGCGCCAGGTCGGCTCATTGCTGCTCGGGCTCTACGACGACGAGGGCCGGCTCCACCACGTGGGCTTCACGTCCAGCTTCAGCCGGGCCCAGCGCGCCACGCTATTTCCGAAGCTTCAACCGTTCCTCGGCGGAGCAGGGTTTACCGGGCACGCGCCCGGCGGGCCCAGCCGCTGGGCCAGCGAGCGCTCGGGGCAGTGGGAGCCGCTCGAGCCCGAGCTCGTGTGCGAGGTGCGCTACGACCACTGGAGCGGCGACCGCTTCCGGCACGGCACCACGTTCCTGCGCTGGCGGCCCGACCGGGCGGCGAGGACAGTCACCTTCGATGCGTTCTACGCGTCGTCAGGTGAACGACGGGCCGCCGACAGCGCGTGAGGCTGCGCTCAGTTGCGTAACTCGTCCAGCCGCCCCTCGAGAAACCGACGCTCTGGCTCCTGCCGGGTGAGGCCAAGGGCCCGCTCGTAGGCGGCCCGGGCTTCCGCCGTCTTCCCCAGCCGTCGGTACAGGTCGGCGCGGGCCGAGTGCGCCAGGTGGTAGTCAGCCAGATCGCCACGGGCCAGGATGGCCTCGATGAGGCCCAGACCCGCCGACGGGCCATCGCGCATCGCCACGGCCACGGCGCGGTTCAGTTCGACCACCGGCGACGGATCCGCCCGCGCCAGCACGTCGTAGAGGCCGACGATCTGGGCCCAGTCGGTGGCCGCCGCGGTGGGCGCCTCGGCATGCACCGCCGCGATCGCCGCCTGGAGCGTGTACGGGCCGAAGCGACGCGAGGCCAGCGCCCCTGCCACCAGGCTCAAGCCCTCCGCGATCTGCGCCCGGTTCCAGAGCGAGCGGTCCTGGTCGCCGAGCAGGACCAGCTCGCCCCCGGGGGCGGTGCGGGCCGGGCGCCTGGATTCGTGCAGGAGCATCAGGGCCAGGAGCCCTTGGGCCTCGGGCTCCGGCAGCAGCTCGACGAGCAGCCGCCCCAGCCGGATGGCCTCGCCGGAGAGATCGTGCCGGGTCAACGACGGACCCGACGAGGCGGCGTAGCCCTCGTTGAACACGAGATAGATCACCCGGAGCACCGCGTCGAGTCGGTCCGGGAGGTCGGCGTGCGCGGGCACCTGATAGGGAATGCGCGTGGCGCGGATCTTGGCCTTGGCGCGCACGATGCGCTGGGCCAGGGTCGGCGGTGGCGTGAGGAAGGCATGGGCGATCTCCTCGGTGGTGAGGCCGCACACCTCGCGCAGCGTCAGGGCGACCTGGGCGTCCGGGGCCAGGGCCGGATGGCAACAGGTGAAGATCAGGCGCAGCCGGTCGTCCTCGACGCTCTCCCGTTCCCACGCCGGGGCGCCATCGACGGCGGTGTCGACGGGCTCGGCGACGTCGTCCAGCGCCGCGAACCGGGCGCGCCGGCGAACCCCGTCGATGGCCTTGAAGCGTCCGGCCGACACCAGCCAGGCCCGGGGATTGGTCGGCACACCGTCCCGTGGCCACTGTTCCAGCGCGGCCCGGAACGCCTCGTGCAGCGCCTCCTCGGCGAGGTCGAAGTCGCCGAGGAGGCGGATCAGGGTGGCGAGGACGCGGCGGGAGTCGGAGCGGTAGACCGCGTCGACCGTCTCGCGCACATGTCCAGCCGCGTCCGCCATTCCCGCTACGTCCGCCGCCGCCGATAGTTCACCGTCATGAACGAGTGCCACTTCCCGGCATCACCGAGCATGTGCGATGTGAGCAGCCGGTGGTCGTCGCTCTTGAGCTCGATCACGTCCCTGTACTTCGCCGTCGTCCCCTCGGCGGCCATACTGGGCCCTTCGGTCTCGAGCGTCAGCACCCGGTCGGCCGCATCCAGAGCGCCCTCATACCGCCACAGGTGGGTCATCATCGACCCGATGAACGAGCCCACGTATCGCTGGTGCTCCGGGTCGTAGCCGAGCGTCATCAGTGTCGTCATCGCGCAGTCGCCAGGCGCCTGGCCCTGCCCCTCGGCCAGAACCCAGAGGTCCCCGAGCGGCCGTACGCGCTCGGTCCCCTGGAACTTCTCGGGAGGCTTGCCCGGCTCCATCGTCGCCTCGCCTTCAGACGTCCATTCGCCGATGAGCTGCTGTAGCCACTGGTGCTCCTTCTGGGGTGCATGCGTCATGACCGTTGGCTGACGCCACCTGGTCGTCCGGAAGAATCCGAGATCGACATCGGGCGGCCCCGGCGGGCAGCCTCAGGCCAAGCGTACCCGAGCCGGGCGTGGCCGACCAGCGCTCGGGGGAGCCCCCCGGGGGGGCCGGCCACGGTTTTCTGATCTGCGGTGTCGATCCGAGGCCTGGCCGTTCGACTACGGAGCGAAGGGAGGGGTCAGGGTGATGAAATATCTGCGAAGTGCAGCATGTCCGAGCGTCGCATCCAGGGCAGAGTGGCAAGCCGCGCGCCAGGCGCTGCTCGTCAGAGAAAAAGAGCTGACGCGCCTGCGGGATGCGGTGAACGCCGAACGTCGCCGGCTGCCGATGGTCAGGATCGCCAAGGAGTACGTCTTCGACGGTCCCCACGGCACGGCGCGCCTGCTCGACCTGTTCGCGGGACACCGGCAGCTCATCGTGTACCACTTCATGTTCGACCCGAGCTGGGACGAGGGCTGCCCGAACTGCTCGTTCCTGGTTGACAATATCGGCCACCTCGCCCATCTGCACGCCCGCGACACCTCGCTCGTGCTGGTCTCCCGGGCGCCCCTGGCCAGGATCGAGCCGTTCAGGAAGCGCATGGGCTGGACGGTCCCGTGGTATTCATCGTTCGGCAGCGACTTCAACTACGACTTCCACGTCACGCTGGACGAGACCGTCGTTCCCGTCGAGTACAACTACCGGAGCAAGGCCGAGCTCGTGCGGAACGGCGAGACCTATTTCACGCAGGGCGAATCGCACGGCCTGAGCGTCTTCCTGCGTGATGGCGCCGAGCTCTTTCACGCCTACTCGACCTACGCGCGCGGCACCGATCTCCTGGCCGGCACGTACAACTACCTCGACCTGACACCCATGGGCCGGCAGGAGGACTGGGAAGAGCCCCCCGGCCGCAGTGACAGCTCGTTCCTGGCCTGGGTCCGCCACCACGATCGCTATGAGGGTGAGCGGCAGGCCGCGGCATCGTGTTGCCACGGCGACCGGAGCGAGGCTCGAGCGGCGTTGGACTGACGGGGTAGGATGGAGGTGAGATGAAATACATGTTGCTGATCTACGGCGACGAAAAGGCGCTGAGCGAGCCCGAGCGCGCGGCGTGCTACGTGGAGTCCACGCAGCTCGCGCACGAGATCAAGGCGAGCGGGCAGTATCTGGCCGCCAATCCGTTGCACCCGACAGCAACGGCGACCAGCGTCCGGGTACGCAACGGCAAGCGGCTCGTGACCGACGGGCCGTACGCGGAGACCCGCGAGCAACTGGGCGGGTACTTCCTCATCGACGCCAAGGATCTCGACCAGGCGATCGCCATCGCCGCCCGGATTCCCATGGCCCAGAGGGGCACCGTCGAGGTCCGTCCGGTGCTGGAGCTTGCCGGCCTGCCGAGTGGGGATCCCCAGGAGGCGTAACCATGCGATTCAGGAGGAGTGAGTGATGAGCAAGGTACGGGTGCTGGTCGGTACACGCAAGGGCGCCTTCGTGCTGACCGCGGACGGCACGCGTGAGCGGTGGGACGTCAGCGGCCCCCACTTCGGAGGCTGGGAGATCTACCACCTCAAGGGGTCTCCCGCTGACCCGAATCGACTGTATGCGTCGCAGTCCTCCGGCTGGTTCGGGCAGCAGATCCAGCGCTCCCGCGACGGCGGCAAGACGTGGGAGCCGGTGGGGAACAAGTTCGTGTACGACGGCGTCCCCGGCACGCACCAGTGGTACGACGGCACGCCGCACCCCTGGGAGTTCGCCCGCGTCTGGCACCTCGAGCCATCGCCGACCGATCCCGACGCGGTCTATGCCGGCGTGGAAGACGCCGCCCTGTTCCACACCACCGACGGCGGGCAGACGTGGCAGGAGCTCCCCGCGCTGCGGGGCCACGGCTCGGCGTCCTCCTGGCAGCCCGGCGCCGGGGGGATGTGCCTCCACACGATTCTGCTGGATCCGAGCCATCCCGGGCGGATCTTCATCGCCATCTCGGCGGCTGGCGTGTTCCGGAGCGACGATGCCGGCAAGACGTGGCGGCCCATGAACCGCGGCCTGCGGTCGGAAGGCATCCCCAACCCGACGGCCGAGGTCGGCCACTGCGTGCACCGCATCGCGATGCACCGGACGCGTCCGAGCGTGCTGTTCATGCAGAAGCACTGGGACGTCATGCGCAGCGACGACGCCGGAGAGTCGTGGCGCGACGTGGGAGGGAGCTTGCCGAGCGATTTTGGGTTCCCCATCGACGTCCACGCCCACGAGCCGGAGACCATCTACGTCGTGCCGATCACGAGCGATTCGGAGCACTATCCGCCCGACGGGACGTTGCGCGTGTATCGCAGCCGGACCGGCGGCAACGAGTGGGAGCCGCTCACCCGGGGGCTGCCCCAGCGCGACTGCTACGTCAACGTGTTGCGCGACGCGATGGCCGTCGACGCGCTCGATCCCTGCGGCGTGTACTTCGGGACCACCGGGGGGCAGGTCTACGTGTCGGCCAACGCCGGGGACAGCTGGGCACCCATCGTCCGGGATCTCCCGTCCGTGGTCTCCGTCGAGGTCCAGACGCTGCCATGATCCGCGTGGTGCTCCCGGCCCATCTGCGGACGCTCGCCCACGTCGCCGGCGAGGTGAAGCTCGCCGTCGACGGTCAGCCCACGCAGCGCGCGGTGCTCGACGCGCTGGAGGCGCGCTATCCCATGCTGCGGGGGACGATCCGCGATCAGGTCACCCACCAGCGCCGGGCGTTCGTGCGCTTCTTCGCGTGTGAGCAGGATCTGTCCCACGAGGCGCCGGACGCCCCGCTGCCCGAGGCGGTGGCCCGGGGGGCCGAGCCGTTTCTGGTCGTGGGTGCCATGGCCGGAGGCTAGGTGATCATGCTCCTGAAGGTCCTCGGGGTTCTCGTCGTGCTCGTCATCGTCGCGGTCGGCGTCGTGGCCATCCAACCATCCGAGTTCCGCGTCGCGCGGACGGCCACCATCGCCGCCCCCGCGCCCGCGGTATTCGTCCAGGTGAACGATCTCCACAAGTGGGAGGCCTGGTCGCCGTGGGCCAAACGCGATCCGGCCATGAAGACAGCGTACGCGGGGGCGCCGGCGGGAACCGGCGCAATCTACACGTGGACCGGCAACCGCGAGGTGGGCGAAGGACGCACGACGATCACGGAGAGCCGTCCCAGCGAGCTGATCAGGC
>JBOHPM010000114.1:0-8342 GCA_050731715.1 Candidatus Rokuibacteriota bacterium | reverse complement strand
GGCCCAGTCGGTGCAGGACCCCGCGGTGAACGTTGCGATCGAAGTTGTCGATGCGGTAGGCGCACAGCAGCGACAGATTCTGGTCGGCGATGACCTCGTTCCAGAGCGCCTCCAGCGCGAGGGTCGACTTCAGATTATGGTCCCACAGCAGATCGACCATCTCGCCGTACAGTCGAACCCGGGCGAAGCCCGCGGCCCGGATCCGCTCGAGGAGTCCCTTCACGATGACGCCGAAGGCGGCACGGTCCGGCGTGCCGTCGCTCATGAACTGGGCCAGGCACTCCTCGGCGTCGAGGACAATGAGCTGCTGGCGCTGGACGAGATCGCGCACCCCGACACCCGCGGCCGCCAGGTGCCCGGTGAACAGCGCAGCGTGGGCGGGGGTGGCGACGACCACCGCGCTCTCGCCCCGGGCGAGGCCGGTACCGAGAAAGTGCGCCATAGCCCGGGCCAGAAACGCCTCGTCCCGATACAGCAGAACGACGTGGTCGCGGGGCATCGGCGTGCCGAGCAACTGCTCCCACGAGCCTGGCGTGTTCATCCCGCCTCCCGACACGACCCAGCCTAGCATCGCCACTGACCCGAGCCAACGCGAAAGGCCCGATGAGGAAAATGTTTTCCCATGTGCCGGGCGCGTCGGCGTTCAGGTATGCTACGAGACTCGATGGTCAAGTCGCCTTTGCCCATCCGGCCCGCCGTCGCAGGATACGTCCTCGGGGTGGTCCTCCCCGCCGCGGCCCTCGCCCTCGTTCTGGTCGCGGGTCAACTCCTGGAGCGGCACCCCAGCCTTCCGTTCATGCTGGCGGTCCTGGTGGCCGCATGGCTCGGCGGCCTGGGGCCGGGCCTGCTGGCCACGACCGTCTCGGTCTTGTCCCTGCTCTTCCTGGTCCCGCACCACTCGCTCGTCGTCCCCGTCCGGGAGGTGCCGTGGCTCCTGCTCTTCGTCACGGTGGCGGTGGCGGTAGCCTGGCTGGGCGCCGCCAGTTCACGCGCGAAAGGCGACGTGAGAGCCGGTGAGCAGCGCCTGCAGGTGCTCGCCCGGCTGGCGCCGGTCGGGCTGTTCCGCACCGACGCCGCCGGCCAGTACCGCTACGTCAACGAGCGCTGGTGCGAGCTCACGGGGCTGTCCCCGGAGCAGGCGCGGGACGCGGGATGGACGACCGCCCTTCATCCCGAGGATCGCGATCGGATTCTCGCGCTCCGGGCCACGGCCATCCGGGAGGGCCGGGAGTTCCGGGACGAATGCCGTTTCCTGGCCCCGGACGGCACCACGCGATGGGTCGAGGCGCGCGCGCTGCCCGAGTGGGGGTCGGGAGGGCAGATCGTCTCCTACATCGGCACGGTGACCGAGATCACGGAGCGGAGGAGGGCCGAAGCGGAGCGCGCAGTGATGCTGACGCGTGAGCAGGTCGCGCGGGCCACCGCTGAGGCCAGCACCGCCAAGGTCCAGCTTCTGTACCAGATGGTGGATGCCGTGGCCCGCAACATCCCGCTCGAAGAAGTCTACGCGATCGCCCTGCGGAACCTGACGTGGGCGGTGGGCGCAGCCCGGGCCGCCATCCTTCTGTTCGACGAGGATGGAGTCCTTCGCTTCAAGGCGTGGCAGGGCCTGTCCGACACCTATCGGGCGGCAGTCGAGGATTCGCCCTGGCCACGCGAGGCCACCGTGGTCCAGCCGATCGTCGTGCCCGACGTGACCGCTCATCCCGACCTGGCCCGGTTCCGTACTGTCCTCCTGGCCGAGGGCATCCGCGCCCTCACCGTGATCCCGTTGATCGGCCACGGTCGTCTGCTCGGCAAGTTCATGGTCTATCATGACGCCACCCGCCCGCTCGATCAGGACGGCGTGCAGATCGCCCAGACGATCGCCCGTCACGTCGCCTTCAGCATCGAGCGCACGCGCGGGGACGAGGAACGCCGCGCGCTGCTCGCTCGCGAACGGGAAGCTCGGCGTGAGGCGGAGACGGCCAACCGGGCCAAGGACGACTTCCTGGCCGTGCTGTCTCACGAGCTGCGCTCGCCGCTGAATGCCATCATCGGATGGCTCAGCATCCTGCGGCGGACGCCCGCCGACGCCCCGACCACCGAGCGCGCCCTGGAGGTCATCGACCGGAATGCGCGCGTGCAAGTGCAGCTCATCGACGACCTCCTGGACGTCTCCCGGATCATCTCGGGCCGTCTCAAGATCGAGCGGGCGCCGGTAGACTTCGTCGTCCTGACCACCCGGGCCGTGGACGGCTTTTCCGCGGAGGCGGCGAGCCGGAATCTGAAGGTGCGGACGACGGCGAAGGCGGCCCTTCTACCCGTGCTGGGAGACCGCGTGCGCTTGCACCAGGTGGTGAGCAATCTGGTGGCGAACAGCCTGAAGTTCACGCCCCCCGGCGGCCGGATCGAGGTTCGCGTCGAGCAGGCCAACGACAAGGCCCGCCTGATCGTCGAGGACACTGGCGAGGGGATCGGCGCCGAGGAGCTTCCCCACGTCTTCGAACGGTTCACCCAGGCGGACAGCAGCACGGTGCGTCATCATGGCGGCCTCGGCCTGGGGCTCACGCTGGTGCGCTATCTCGTCGAGGCCCACCAGGGACGCGTGACGGCCGAGAGCGCCGGAAAGGGGCAGGGGGCCAGGTTCACCGTCGATCTGCCGCTGACAACGGCGCCACTGCCCCGGCATGCGCGGCCAGTGCCGGCATCCACGCCCCGGCCGGGGCCGCCGGTCCTGGCGGGGATCCGGGCCGTCGTGGTCGAGGACGATCCGGACAGCCGTCAGTACATGGAAGTGGTCCTGGCCCAGGCGGGCGCAGAGGTGCGGGCGACTGCCTCGGGAGAGCAGGCGCTGGCCGTCCTCAAGCGCGAGCCCATCGACATCCTGGTCGCCGACATCGGCATGCCCGGACTGGATGGCCATGCGGTCGTGCGACGCCTTCGCGAGCTTGAGGCGGCCGCAGGGCGCAAGGCCATCCCGGCCGTGGCCGTGAGCGCCTATGCCGCCGCCGAGGACCGCCACCGGGCGCTAGCTGCCGGCTACCACGGGCACGTCGCCAAACCGGTCGAGCCGACAACCCTGGTGCGCGCCGTCGCCGTGGCGCTCGGGCGCAGCGAGCCGGCGCGGGTGGGAACCCATTGATCCTCGTACGACCGGCGGCCCGACCGCCAGAGAGCGAGCCATGAGCGACACCAAGATCGAAACGGTTCGATCGTCGAGCAGCGGAGTGATCGGACGGGCGGCCAGCCTGGCGCGTGACCACCGGCTCGTCCTCGATTCGTCATCCCGGCCCCAGCCGGACGCCCTGACCAACAGCGAGGCGTTCCTGGCCGGCATCTCGTCCTGTGGGGTCACCCTGATCGAGATGCACGCCCAAGAGGTGGGCATCCCGCTCCGGCGCATGGACGTGACCATCGAAGGGGTCCGTGCCGCGGCGGAGCCCACCCGGTTCTCGCACGTCACCATGACCTTCGAGCTCGCCGGCGTGACCCAGCCCCAGGCCGAGGCGCTGGTGGAGACGTACCGGGGCCGTTGACCCCTCTACCGCACGGTCGCGGCCGCGACCGCCGTCCACGTCAAGGCAGTGGCCGTTGCATGACCATCACGCCAAGGGAGCACCGCTCAACCGGCTCGCCCTGAGCGCCACCGTCCATTGCCTCACCGGCTGTGCTATCGGCGAGGTGCTGGGGATGGTCATCGGTGTCGGATGGGCTGGGGCAATCTCGCCACGGTGGCGCTGTCCGTCGTCCTGGCGTTCGTCCTGTCAATCGGTGGCTCATCACGCGCGGTCGCGGTCACGCCCTCGCGCGGCCTCATCACTGACCGTGGTGGTGGAGATGCCCGTCAGCTACGGCGCCGCGCGCTGATCCTCAGCGTCCCGCCAGCGCCCGCGCGATACGGCGGTCGATGGAGGGATGCGAATGCAGGAGCATCTCCTTCAGGGGATGCGGCCTCCGCTCGGCCAGATTGAGCGCGGCCAGACGCTCCATGGCGGCGACGAACGCGCGCGCATCGCCCGTCAGGGCCAGAGCGAAGTCGTCCGCCTGACGCTCGACCCAGCGCGAGAATCCGTTGGCCAGCGGTGTCACGAGCAGGCCGAGCCCCAGGAGGATCGCGGCCAGCCAGGGCAGGCCGCCGGGATCGGCCGGCCCCTCGAGCCCGCCGGCCGTCACGGCCACGCCCAGCAGGCGATCCACCACCCCGAGGGTCACGACGGTCAGCCCTGCTTGCAGCCCGAGCGCCCGCCAGGTGTCGCGGTGGACATGGTGCGCCAGCTCGTGGGCCAGCACCGCTTCCACTTCGTCGGCCGTGAACTCGCCCGGCAGCGTATCGAAGAGGATGATCCGGCGCGTCCGGCCGAGACCAGCCAGCGCGGCGTTTGCCGTCCGGCTCTTCCGAGACTGATCGGCGATCCACACCCCGACGACGGGAACCCCAGCCCGGGCGGCCAGGGCCAGCAGCCGGCCGTGTAACTCCACGTCCACGAGCGGGGTGAGGCGGTAGAAGAGCGGCAGGAGCCAGATGGGAAAGATCACCGCCAGGGCGATCTGCACGGCGGCAAAGACGCCGGCCGCCAGAAGCCACCAGAGGGGAGTGGCGGCGATCAGCGCGTAGAGCACCTGCACGGCGCCAAGCGCCAGCCCGCCGCCGATCAGCGCGGCCTTCAGACCATCGGCGAGCCAGCCGCGCAGCGGCTGGTGGAGCAGCCCATACCGGCGCGGGAGCCAGTACCCCCGGATCCAGCCCAGGGGAAGGGTCAGCAGCCGGTGGCCGAGACCGAGCACGACCGCGACGACCGCGACCTGCCACCAGCGGGCTTCGGCGAGCCGCCCGGCCAGCACGGACAACGCCGGGCCGACACCGGATACGAGGACTGCGACCAGGTAGAGCACGGTGAGGGCGAGCTCGAGCGCGCCCAGGACGAGCCGGAGCCGGTGATAGCGAGCCGCACTTTCCCCGTGGACGCCCGGCATTCCTAGGCCGCGCGAGCCGGCAGCCGGCACACCCGCGGCGCCCACACGCGTACGTCGAGCCGCGCTGAGAAGTGCGCGAGCAGCGGTGCGTCGGGCAGATGCAGGCCGAGCGGGCGGGCCATGGTGTTGCTGCGAATGTCGACACGCGCCGGCTGCAACG
Source organism: Candidatus Rokuibacteriota bacterium (assembly GCA_050731715.1). Lineage (GTDB taxonomy): Bacteria > Methylomirabilota > Methylomirabilia > Rokubacteriales > CSP1-6 > 40CM-4-69-5. The sequence continues at coordinate 3,226 of JBOHPM010000114.1, read as the reverse complement.
GCCAGGGGCGGTGGTGGACCTCGGCGCGGTACACGGCGCCGTCGGCGTCGAAGGCGTAGAGGCAGTAGCGCTCGGTCAGCCACCATTCCAGGCTGCCGGGTGTCGCCGGAGCCACGTCGCCGCTCGGATGGTAATCCACGGTCAGCTCCGCCGGCGGTGACACCGGGGCCGGGCGCCGACTCTCGAACCGGACCCACCCGTCGGTCCGCACGGCCGAGCAGGTGGCCCGAAAGTAGGGCAGGAGGTACCAGAGACGGGCCGCCGCGACGGCGAGCGCGCTACCCGCGTCCAGGCTGAAGAACACGACACCGGGCCGGTCCTCTACCGTCACGTACGTGCGGACATTGATCTCAGGAAAGCTCGACACCCCAGGAAAGGCGGGAAGCCCGCGAAGCCTGAGGCCGCTCACCCGCAGGGGCGTGAGAGCCAGCCACGCCGAGCCATGCAACGTGTCGACCTCGAGGCTCCCGGGCAGCAGCGCCTGCAGCGCCACCCGTGGCACCGGCCAGTGCAGGAAGAGCAGGTCTTCCCAGGTCTGGGCCATGATCCAGGGCTCGTCGGGAACCGGCCAGCCTCGATGCCCAGCCGGGGGCAGGTCGTCGGCCTCAAGCGCCCGGCCGACGGTGACCGCGAAGAGGTCGGCGGCTCCGCTGATCGCGGTCCGCACCACACGCGAGACGACGGGTGACATCGCGGGACTGCCTTTCATGCTAGCAGGGGCCCTGCGGCTCGGCCATCAGTGGCCGGGCCGGGGCGCGCCGCCCGCGTCGGCGGCGCGCTTGGCGAAGGCCACCTCATAGAGCGCGGCCCCGCGCTGGATGAGGCTGGTCACGACCTGTCCGTAGAACCGGGTCATGGACTCCTGACCGGCGCCGGCCGAACCTGGACCGAGCGCGAACGGTCCCCGGCTGTCCTGGCCCACGTACCGCTGGGTGAAGTTCTGGTCGATGAGGGGCTTGACCCAGGGATACGTCTCCTCGGTCAACTCGACGACCCTGGCGTCTTTGACCCGACCGTCGGGCCCCAGGGAGACTGCCACGCGGACGGGCCCGTGGATCGTGAACTCGGTCAGGAACACCGTGGCGGCCACGAGCGCGCCGGCGTCGTTCCGTCCGAGGTAAAAGCGATAGAAGTCCTCATCGGGATTCCAGCCCACCTGCCGGCGCAGGGTTTCGCGCTCCGGATCCGACAGACGAACCTCGCGGACGAAGAACTTGCGGGCGCCGGCGAGCGAGCTCAGGAGCACCTCTCGGTCCGAGGCCAGCACCACCGGCGGCGTGACGTGGGCCGCGGCCGGGCCGGCGAGCAGGATGAGAGCGATGCAAGCGACGAGGGCAGTATGGGGACCGTTCATGGGCGGGCCTCCTTTCGCAGCCAGAGCTCGTAGAGCGTGATGGTCGTGATCAGGACGTAGCCCAGGGCGAACAGGGCCCCCCCGGCCAGGACCAGGCTGGCGAGCGGCGGCCAGACGAAGCGGGTGAGCCACATCCCGCCGATGTCCAGGACGGTCCCCAGGAACGGCAAGGCGACGATCGCCGTCTTCTTGCCGTCCCCGAGGCCGGAGAAGAGGAAGATCAGTCCGAGCAGCCCGGCGATCAGCGTCTGCCCGAACAGATGCGTGTGGCTGGTCTGGATCAGCAGCGGGGTGCGAATCCACACCTTGGCGGTCGCGCTCAGCTCGGCCAGATTGATCTCGCGCTCGGCGCTCATCTGGCCGTGGCCCAGGTGGGTCATCGGCGCGTCGGGAGCGAGACTGGTCTGCACGTCGCGCGGCGAGAGGCCGACGGCCGTCGCGGCCTGGGTGAGAGCGGCCAGGTTGCCGAGCCCGATGCCCAGCAAGAACAGGCTGCAGAACACCTTCGCGCTCAGGGGCAACCGGGACAGGGTGATCCCGTTCATGCTGGCACCTCCGACCTAATTAGAAGGTCACCACGAACTGGAGCTGAACCTGGTGGCTGATGTCGCTGCCGCTCAGGATCGCGACGCCGGGCTTGGAGTCCGAGAACACGTCGCGATCGGAGTAGTTGAGCCGGTACTCGAGCTTGAGGTCGACCCAGCTGAGGGGATGCCGCGTCCGCGGGTAGGTCACCCCCGGAGGCCGGAGGTCGGGGACGAGGCGCGAGAGGTGGACGATCGGCGCGATCGTGATCGACTGCAGCACCTGCTCGACGCCGGTTCGCGATCCATCCATGTCGTCGAAGTACCCGTAGCGGAGCGAGAGCCCCAGCCAGTCCTTGATGTCGTAGTGGGCGAGAACGTAAAAGCCCCACCAGTTCCGGTCGTCGATCCGCGCCGGCGCGGCCACGGGGATGCCGACCTCCCGGGTGGTCACCTGGTCCTCGCCGCCGTAGATCACCTCGCCGGCGAGCAGCAGGCGCGGCATCGGCGTCCAGGTGAAGTCGCCGACGATCACCCACCGCTTTTCGGAGTTCTGGTCGTCCTGCTCGGGCCCCCAGAAGCCGCCGAGCCCGAAGTTCAGCAGGGCCTCGCGCGGGAACGGGGTGATGCCGATGCGCCCGCCGTAGCTCTTGGCCCTATTGTTGTCGTCGAAGCCGTCGTGCGTCGTCTCCGACTCCCAGCGGTTGACGAGCCAGCCGGTCACGTCGAGCCAGGGCGCGAACTGGTAGCTCGCCTGCAGGCCCGTCATTTTCTGGGGCCGGCCGAACTGGAACACCTCGGACGTGGTGGCCGTCAGGTTGAGCGGCTCATCGTGCCGCTCGATCCCGAACGGCGTGTCGAAGCGCCCGAACGACAGGGCCAGGCCGTTGCCAAGCGGCGCGATGACCGTGATGTAGAACTTGTCCAGCACGGCTTCGGTCTCGGCCTCCTCGGCCCCGAAGCGCTCGCAGGCGATCCCCGCGGGGCAGCCGAGGCGATCGGCCGCCGCGGCGTCGATCAGATGGCTGTGGCTGTCGCGGTGGCTCTCGATCTCGATGGCGGCGCCGGCGTGCAGCCAGGACGCGAAGCTCTTGGACACCGCCAGGCCGAACTTGTCGAAGCGAAAGTTCACGCTCCGGGGATCTGCCAGCCGGGGCGCCCCGCCAGCAAACTCGGGAACGATCTGAATGTGCGAGTTGTAGCTGGCCGAGCCGACGAAGAAGCCACTGAAGCGGAACCCGGCCCCCTCGGGCTTGGATAACCCCATCACCTCGAGCGGATGCTCACGCTCGAGCTTGATCTCTCGCTCGCCGGCCTGGGGCTGGGCGAGCAGGGTCGGCGCCGGGGG
>JBOHPM010000113.1:0-8377 GCA_050731715.1 Candidatus Rokuibacteriota bacterium | reverse complement strand
CGTCGATCGTGCGGCGCGGCGCGCTGACCTTGTTCCTCGCGGGGCTGGTGCTCTCCGGGATGCTGTGCGCGCCGGAGGCGCGAGGGGGCAGAGGAGGAGAGCGCGACGGAGCTGGCCAAGAAGACGCAGAACCCGGTCGCCGATCTCATCAGCGTACCGTTCCAGAGCAACTTCAACTTCGGCGCGGGCACGAAGGAGGAGACCGTCTTCATCCTCAACGTGCAGCCCGTCATCCCGATCAAGCTGACCGCGGAGTGGAATCTCACCACCCAGACCATCATCCCGACGTTCACCTTTCCCACCGCGATCGACTGCTGGGGGGCTATCGCCAGGGCATTTGGCGCAGTGCGTCTAGCCTCCGCCCGCGCGCGGTCGTAGCCTAGGCGCCTGCGCGGTCACCAACCCGGTCAAGGGGGATCCATGAGCGACGACGTCAAGGCGATGTACATCGATGGAGAGCGGGTTCTCGCCGAGGGTGGAGCGACGTTCAACGTCATCAACCCCGCCGACCAGTCGGTGGTGGCGCAGGTGTCCAACGGGGGCACACCCGAGATCCGCCGCGCGGTGCAGGCCGCTCACGCGGCGTTCCGCGAATGGTCGGGGCTGGCGCCCAAGGATCGAGGGCGGATTCTGCTCAAGATCCAGGAGGGCATGGAGGCGCACCGTGACGAGCTGGCCCGGCTCGTCACCCTGGAGAACGGCAAGCCCTTCGAGGAGGCCCGCAAGGAGGTGCAGTTCGCGCTCGGCTACTTCGGCTGGTTCGCCGAGGCCGCCCGCCGTCTGGCCGGGGAGTGGGTGCCCTCGCCGCAGCCGGGTAAGCGCTACCTGGTGCTGCGCCAGGCGATCGGACCCGTGGCGGCGGTCACGCCCTGGAACTTCCCCGCCACCATGGTGACGCGCAAGATCGCTCCGGCCCTGGCCGCCGGCTGCACCGTGGTCCTCAAGCCGGCTTCGGCCACTCCGCTCACGGCCCTGGCCATCGCGGGCATCACGCAGGAGGCGGGCCTTCCCCGCGGCGTGTTCAACGTGTTGACCACCAACCGCTCTCGCCTGGTCGGCAACGAGCTGCTCACGCATCCGCTCATCCGCAAGATCGGGTTCACCGGCTCCACCGACGTGGGCAAGGGGATCATGGAGAAGGCCGCCCAGCAGATCAAGCGGCTGGGCTTCGAGCTGGGCGGCAACGCCCCGTTCATCGTCTTCGACGACGCCGACCTGGGTCCGGCGGTGGAGGGCGCCGTGGCCATGAAGTTCCTGCGCGTGGGCGGCCAGTCCTGCATCTGCGCCAATCGCATCTACGTCCAGCGGGGCATCGCCGAGCGCTTCGTTCCCGCCTTCATCGCGGCCGTCAAGCGCCTCAAGGTCGCTGCCGGCTTCGAGCCGGGCGCGCAGGTGGGACCGCTCATCAACGAGGAGACGCGGGCCAAGGTCCACAGCCTGGTCGAGGACGCCGTCAAGCACGGCGGCAAGCTGGTCGCGGGCGGGCACTACCTGACCGACGGCAGCTACAAGAACGGCTTCTTCTACGCCCCGGCGGTCCTCCTCGACGTCACCGACGACATGGCGATCGCCCAGGAGGAGATCTTCGGCCCGGCCGCCCCGATTCTCGTGTTCGACAGCGAAGAGGAAGTCATCCGGCGGGCCAACGCGACCACCTTCGGGCTGGCCGCCTACTTCTACACGCGCGACACGACTCGCCTGGTGCGGGTGGCCGAGCAGCTCGAGTACGGGCTGGTGGGCGCCAACGACGCCACCGGCTACACCCACGAGATCCCCTTCGGCGGCTTCAAGGAGTCGGGGCTGGGTCGCGAGGGTGGACACGCGGGCATCGAGGAGTACACTGAGGTCAAATCCGTCGTCGTCAACCTGGGCTAGTCCTTTCACGTCCGTCGAGAGGAGGGCGCTCATGCCTCTCTATGAGTATTGGTGCGAGAAGTGCGCGAAGGAAGTCACCGTCCCCATGACCATCAGTGAGCACGACCGGGCCCAGGCCGCCTGTCCGCAGTGCGGCGGGACCCAGATGCGGCCCCTGGTGAGCACGATCTTCACCCAGACCTCACGCAAGTCCTGAGCGAGGCCATCCATGAAGCTGACAGGCAAGCGGGTCGCGATCCTGGCCGAGAACCTGTACCAGGAGATGGAGCTGTGGGTGCCCTACTACCGCCTCCAGGAGGAGGGCGCCGAGGTCAAGGTGATCGGCGCCGGGGGCGCCAAGTCCTGCGTCTCCAAGCACGGCTATCCGGTGACGGTGGACCTGCAGGCCGATCAGGTGAAAGCGGTGGAGTTCGACGCCGTCGTCGTCCCTGGCGGCTACGCGCCGGACCTCATGCGCCGTCACCCGGCCATGGTCGGCCTCGTCCGCGACGCGGCCCAGCAGGGCAAGGTGGTGGCCGCCATCTGCCACGCCGGCTGGATGCTGGTGTCGGCCGGCGTGCTCAAGGGACGCAAGGCCACGTCATTCTTCTCGATCAAGGACGACCTGGTGGCGGCCGGCGCCAACTGGGTCGACCAGGAAGTCGTGGTCGACGGTAACCTGATCACGTCGCGCAAGCCCGACGATCTGCCGGCCTTCTGCCGGACGATCGTCCAGGCCCTGAGCAAGAGCTAGGCGGAGGAAGAGGCCCCCGGAAGGTCACCGTCTCGCCGGCAGCGCGCCATGCGATGGTCCAGGGTCGTCGTCATTGGGGGAGCGGTTGCGCTCGCCGCCAATCCGGGTACGGCTCGCGCGGCGGATGCGGCCAAGCCCCCGGCGGCCGCTCCTCCGTCGAGGTCCGCCGACGCCACGCCGCCACCCGCACCCGGAAAAGGCGAGGCTGCGCCTGGAAGGGCGACTTCGACCAGATGGTCGGGCGCCGGATCATCCGGGTCCTCGTCCCGTACAGCCGCACGCTCTATTACACGGACAGGGGGCGCGAGCGGGGTATCACGGCCGAACTCGTGCGCGAGTGGGAACGATATATCGGCAAGAAGTACGCCCGACAGCTCGGCAAGCGCCCGGCGACCGTCTACATCATCCCCACCACCCGCGACAAGCTGATCCCCGGGGTCGTAGCGGGTCTGGGCGACATCGCGGCCGGCAACATCACGGCCACCGACCAGCGTTCGCAGATCGTCGATTTCGTCGCGCCGACCGACCTCAAGGGCGTCAACGAGATCGTGGTCACCGGACCCAAGGCGCCGGCGATCAAGACGGTCGACGATCTTGCGGGCCAGGCCCTGCACGTGCGCCAGGCCACGAGCTACCATGAGAGTCTCGTCGCCTTGAACGACCGCTTCCGCAAGGAAGGCAAACCGCCCGTCACCCTCGTGCCCCTCCCCGATGCGCTCGAGGACGAAGACAAGCTCGAGATGGTGAACGCCGGCCTGCTCGACGTGGTCATCGTGGACGACTGGATCGCCAGGATCTGGTCGCAGATCCTGCCGAACATCACGGTCATCCCGGAAGCGGCGGTCCGGACGGGAGGCCGTACCGGATGGGTGATCCGCAAGGACAGCCCGAAGCTCGCCGCCGAGGTGATGGATTTCTACACGAACTCCGCCAGGAAGCAGGGCCTGATCAGCCACGTTCAGGCGCAGGCAAGTACGGTGAGCAGTAAGGGTTCGACCCCCTCATGCTGGCCGCTCAGGGCTACCAGGAATCCCAGCTCAACCAGAAGGCCAAGAGCCACGTGGGGGCGATCGGCGTGATGCAGATCATGCCGGCCACCGGCGCCCAGCTCAACGTGGGAGACATTCAGATCACGGAGCCGAACATCCACGCCGGCGCCAAGTACATGGACCAGCTCATGACGAAGCACTTCCTCGACGCGACGTTCGTCGAGGGCAACCGGCCGTTGTTCGCCTTCGCCAGCTACAACGCCGGACCCGCGCGCATCTCGCGGATGCGCAAGATCGCCACCGCGCGCAGCCTCGATGCCAACCAGTGGTTCAACAACGTGGAGGTCGTCACCGCCGAGAAGATCGGCATCGAGACGACCACCTACGTCCGCAATATCTACAAGTACTACGTCGCGTACAAGCTCACCCTCGAGCAGATGGAGTTGCAGCAGGAGATGAAGGACCGGCTCCGGAAGGGGGGCTGAGCCAGGAGCCCTCGATCCTCAGTAGCCGCGGCGGCGATCGACGATGTGGCGCAGGGGGCGGCCGGCCAGGTAGCGAGTCAGGTTGTCGTTGAAGACCTGCGCGATCTCGTCGGGCACGTTGGGACCGGCGATGTGCGGAGTGACGACCACGTTGTCGAGCGCCCACAGGGGATGGGTGGGCGGCAGGGGCTCGATGGCGAACACGTCGAGCACGGCCCCGGCGATGCGTCGCTCGGTCAGGGCCCGGACGAGCGCGGGCTCGTCCACCACCGGTCCCCGTCCGATGTTCACCAGCCACGCCGATCGGCGCATCGCCGCCAGCTCGCGCTCGCCGATGAGCCCGCGCGTGGCTGGCGTCAGCGGCAGGACGACCACCACCCAGTCGGCCTCGCCGAGAACACGGGGTAACGCCGCCGGACGATAGACGCGGTGCGCTTCGCGGACCGGCCGGCCGCCGCGAGTCACTCCGAGCACCCGCATGCCCAGGGCCCGGGCGGCTCGCGCGATATCACGCCCGATGTCTCCCAGTCCCACGATCGCCATGGTCGTGCCGCCGAGCCGGCGAGGGATGAGCGTGCCCAGCCAGCGCCGCTGACGCTTGGCCTCGAGGAACGTCGCCATGCGCTGGGTCACCCACGCGCACCAGCCCAGCACGTATTCGGCCATCCACGGACCGAAGACACCGGGGGCGCGGGTCACGGTGACGCCGGCGGGCAGCTCGGGGACCAGGGCCCACTCCACGCCCGCGCCGGCAGCCTGGATCCACCTGAGCCGTCCCGCCTTGCCCAGGAGCCCTGGCGGGAAGCGCCACGCGTAGAGGATCTCCGCCTCGTCGACGACGGGCGCGGCCGCGTCCGGTGTGGCGGCCACGCGCACCGTGACCCCCGGTCGCGGCGGCAGCACCAGCGCGGCGTAGCGCTCCGCTTCGTCGGGGTGATAGACGAGGACCGTGACCGGCGCCCGGCGCGCCACGTTCAGTCGAGGCGTTCGAGCAGCGCGTTCTCGGCCGAGAAGTCGATGTCGCGGCGGTCCAGCCCTTCGCGCAGGTACCACTCGAAGGTCTGGGCCAGGCCGCCGGCCAGGGTGTAGCGGGGCCGCAGACCGAGCTCACGCACCCGCGTCGTCGTGTACACGGCGTGGCACTCGTAGGCGAGGTTCTGCCCGAACGGCGCCGGCTGGGCTCCGGGCGGAGTGGGACACGACACCAGGGTGAGCGGACGCTTGATCACGTCGGCGATGAGCTCGACGAAGCCCACCTGGGTCACGACCTCCTCGCCGGTGACGTTGTAGGCCTGACCGAACGTCCGGCGGTCGCCCAGCATGGCGGCCATGGTGTCGGCGAGATCCTCCACGTGGCCGAACTGCCGCAACCAGCCGCCCGCGCCGGGAACCAGGATCGGGCGCCCGCGCACCAGGCGATCGAAGACGAAGGTCTCGTTGTTCCGGGTGTTCAGCGGTCCGTAGATGTGGGTGGGCCGGATCAGCGTCGCCGGCAGGCCCTGCTGCCGGTGCCGGCGGAGCAGCGCGTCCTCTCCCGCGATCTTGTGGCGGGCGTAGTCGCCCCAGTAAAGACTGCGGGGCGTCGTCTCGTCGTAGGGAACGGGCAGCGCATGGTCGTAGACGCGACCGGTGGAGACGAAGAGCGCGTGTCCGAGGCGACCGTCCAGCGCCGCGAGGACGGCGTCGACGTCCTCGCCGGTGGTCGGCGCATAGGCGATGTCGACGAGGGCGTCCACGCGCTCTGCGCTCAGCGCGGCGCGGACCGCGGCATGGTCCTTGCGGTCCGCCACGAGCCTGCGCACGCCGACGGGGAGCCGCTCGGGGTGGCGGCCACGATTGAGGACGGCGACCTCGTGGCCACCTCGGAGCAGGGTTCGGACGAGGTGGAGGCTGACGAACTCCGTGCCCCCGACCACGAGCACGCGCACGTCAGCCGATGGCCACGGCCACGCAGGTGGTGGTCCGCGTCACCCCGTCGATGATGCCGATGCCGTCGGTGACCAGGCGACCCACAGCATCCAGGCTCGGGCCCTCCACGATGGCGATGAAGTCGTAAGGCCCGGTGATGCCGTCGAGCTGCACCATGGCCGCAGGACTGCCCTTCACCCGGGTCAGCGCCTTCTTGACCACCTTGGCTTTGCCGGCGGCGGTCTCGATGAGGACGTACGCCTTCACGCGCTTGGCTGCCGTCTTCATGGCGGCAAGTCTACACCAGGCGCCGGGCGAGGTAGGCGTTGAGCAGGGTGCGATGACAGCGGGTCTCGTCGGAGCACCCGCACAGCAGCGTCACGGGCCGACGCTGTGCGAGCGCGCGGACTTCGCTGAGGGCGGCCTGCGCCGGTGGGCTCGCCAGCGCGGCGAGATACCGGCGGCGGTACTCGGCCCAGCCTAGCTCGCCGCCACGAAAAGCCCGCAGCAGAGGCAGCGAGGGGCCGAGCTCCTTGAGCCACCGGTCGACTCGCGTCTTACGGATGCCGCGGGGCCACAAACGCATGATGAGCACGCGCGCGCCGTCGCGCCGGGAGGGCGCGTCATAGACCCGTGCCGTCCGGATCCGGAAGTCCGCGACTCGCGAGGCGCGACCGAGTAGTCTCCGACGGTGATTGCGGCGGGGCCGCGGTGCGAGCCGAGGCGCGCCGCGCGGCGAGGCGAGCGGTGAAATGGTCGGAGATAGAGCCCGGGTGCCCATGCCCTGTTCAACGAGCCCCGGGATAGCCGTCGTAGGACAGGCGCGGGCCGTCCACCGTGAAACCCGCCTCGGCGAATGCGCGGAAGGCTGGGCTCGCTCGTACCGGCTGCCCGTCCCACGTCATGACGTGCAGTCGGCGCATGGGCCTGAGCGTTAGCGGACGCTCCACCAGGGCGGCCAGCGCCCGCACCGCGCCCGCCAGATCGACCGGCTCCCAGCCGGCGAGCGGGGTGAGGTCTCGCCCGTGGCCTTCGGCCAGCAGCACGGGGCGGCCGGACCGGAACAGGAGCCATGATTGGGGGATGCGAGCGGTGGCGACGCGCGTGCCGTCGGGCCGGGTCAACCCGAGTATGCGGCCCCAGACGTTGGCGGGATCGACCATGTTGACCAGCACGTGCGGCTCGGCCCGTCGTGGCGCGGCGACCAGGTCGTCGAGGGCCGAGGCCAGCGCGTACTGCTCGCCCGACAGGCCCTCGACGAAATAGCCGCGAACGACCTCGCCTCCGTACTCCATGCGGAGCAGCGTGTGGCGCAGGCTCCCCCAGTCGTCGGCCAGCTCGCGGGCGAGCACGCCGTACCGCGAGAGCAGCAGCTGGGCGCGCGCCTCGTCGCGCTGCTCGGGCGACAACGCGTCCTCCTCGCCGAGCGCGCTCCAGCGGCCGACCGACGGCAGTCGGGGCAGGAGACCGCGGGCCTGCCCGCGGCGCCAGCGCCCTCCGCCGCGGGAGGGCGCTCGCGGCGCCGGTGCCGTGCCGGCCGCCAGGGCGCTGAAGGAGTCGGGGCTGACGAGGCCGACCCAGAACAGCTCCCACAGCGCGGTCAGGGTGTCGCTGCTGCTCAAGCCGGCGACCCTGGCCACATCCTGAACGAACGAGGCGCCGCGGAGCTGCAGGTGGCGCAGGACGTTCTTGACCTGGGGCTGCAGCTCGGGCATCGGCGGCCGGCCCCGCAGCCACCCGATGTTCTCGCGCAGCGCCACGCCGACCCGGCCCCAGCGTCGGGGATCGGCCTCGCGGGGCTCAAAGACCGTCCACACGATCTCCCCGGCCAGCCCCAGGCGGTCCAGCCAGTCGCGCTCGTACGCCTCCACCCGATTCCACAGCAACGACTGCTCCCACACCCGCACGGGGAAATCCTCGCCCTGGAGCTGCTCCAGCGCGGCCAGCACGCCGGTCGGCCCCACCAGCCGGTGCTCGGGATGCAGGTGATGGCGCCGCAGGAGGAACGCCGAGAGCTGCTCGGCCCGGGCCACCGGTCGGGGTACGCGGCGGGCGTGGACCTGGCGTCGCTGGACCTCGTCGAGGACGGCGATGTGCACGTACTGGGGCCCGTCGCCGCCGGCGAGAAACGCCCCGCGGCGGACCAGCCCCCGGGCGGCCAGCCGTTCGAGGATGCGCGCGGCGTCGCCAGGCGCGACGCCGTAGCGCTCGACGAGCCACGCGGGCGTCAGCGGGCCCCGGGTGCGCAGCGTGCGCAGGACCACACGCTCCAGGCCCTCGTCGGTGGCGAGCGCGTCGTAGAGGCCCGCGTCGGTGGCCGGGATCCAGGCACGCCGTCCGCCCGGCGAGATGCTGGTGACCCGGCCCTCCGCCGCGAGCGCCGCGAT
>JBOHPM010000112.1:0-8401 GCA_050731715.1 Candidatus Rokuibacteriota bacterium | reverse complement strand
CCCGCGCCTTCCCGGCCTCACGGCCAGTGGCTCTCGCGGGTTTCGTCCCCGATTACAGTGACGGGGTCGCGGCGGTTTCACACCGCCTTCCCTGGTGCCTCGCGGGCACCCGGGGCGCGAACAGCGTCGGGAGGGTAGCAGATCCGGCCGGCCCACCGCAAACGCGCAGCGCCTCTTCCCGATCGCGGGCTGGCCCGCGCGGTGGCTACCGGCCGCGCAGTCGGTCGGTCTCGCGGCGCTCGAGCTTGGTGGGCCGTCCGCTCCCCGGCGGGCGGTAGGGCGGTCGCGCTAAGCGCAGCCGCGGCGGCGCGGGCGGGGTGAGATCCTCCCACAGGGCTCGCGCCTCGCTGGCCGGCCCGCGGCGCTCGCTCAGCCCGAGCACGCGCCCGATGCGCTGGCCGCCCGGGAGCGTCACCGCGATCCGGTCACCCGCACGCACCGCGCGCGCCGGCTTGGCTCCCTCACCGTTGACATCAACCTTGCCCCCGGCGCAGGCTTGCGCGGCCAGGCTGCGAGTCTTGAAGAAGCGGGCGACCCACAGCCACCGGTCGACGCGGAGCGCGGCGAGTCCCTCGCGCACGGCGCGACGGTATCATAGCGGGGCAATCGAGACGCCGGGGGGGGTGTCATGCCGAGAGTCTCAGCGTTCGTCCTGGCCCTGGTGCTGGCGGTCCCCGCTGCGTGGGCGGCGGACCGGGCGGTGATCGAAGACTGGAAGGCGTACCCCGTCGGGACCAAGGGCATCCCGCCGGGCTGGCAGGGGCAGAACTGGGGAACCCCGGCCTATGACTTTCGGATCGTGGAGAACGACGGCCAGCGGGCGCTCCACATGCAGAGCCGCAGCGAGGGATCGACGATCAGCAAGGAGGTCAAGGGAATCACCCTCCAGGACACCCCCATTCTGGAATGGCGGTGGAAGGCCGTCACCCTGCCCAAAAGTGGCAACGCGTGCAAGAAGGCGACCGACGATCAGGCGGTACAGGTCTACGTCACGTGGCCGCGCTTCCCGGCGGCCGTCCGTTCCCGCTCCATCGGGTACGTCTGGGACTCGACCGCCCCGGTCGGCACCGTGTGCAAGAGCGAGAAGAGCGGGGTGGTCACCTACATCGTGGTGCGCTCGGGCCCGGGAGAGCTGGGCAAGTGGCTCACCGAGCAGCGCGATGTCCGCGCCGACTTCAAGAAGCTCTACGGTGAGGAGCCCGGCGCCCCGGGCGCGATCTCGGTCGCCTCCGATTCCAACGACACCGGATCCGAGACCGAAGCCTTCGTGGGAGCGATCCTGTTCCGCACGCCGTGACCGACCCGCGCGAGTTCGTCCGGGCCCTGGCCGAGGACAACGCCGCGTTCTGGCGCGGCCGCGACGTGCGCCTGGAGCCGGGAGCCCCGGCCGTGGTGCGCTTGCGCCAGATCCGCTATCGCATGCGCCAGGGCGTGTACAACGAGCTCCGTTCGGTGGAGCTCCTGGCCGCGTGGATTCCCTTCACTCCCGAGCGCGAGATCCGCGAGCTGCTGGTCGGCCAGCTGGACGACGAGCACCGGCACTGGCAACTGCTCCGTCGCCGTCTGCGCGACCTCGGAGAGGATCCCGACAGCTACCAGCCGCTCCCGGAGTGGGAGGCGCTGTTCGACTGGCTCATCACCGCCCGGTCTCGCCCCACGCTGGAGCGGCTGGCCATGTTCCAGTTCGCCGGCGAGACCCAGTCCTGCGAGGGTTTCGAGACGCTGGTGGCCCTGGCCCGCGACGTGGACGCCGAGACCGCGCACCTCTACGCCAGCGAGCTCCTGCCCGACGAGCATCGCCACGCCGCGATCGGCCGCCGCGCCCTGCACCTGCTCGCCGATACGCCGGCCCACCAGGCGGCCGCCCGCCAGGCCTGTCAGGAGATGAACGAGCGCGTCTTCGCGGCATACCGGGCCCACCGAGCGCGCGCCGACCGCGGGGTCTGAGCGCTCCGTCCCTGACCGGGTCAGCCTGGCAGCGGTGGATCGTTGAGCCGGTGCAGCCGCCAACGGCCGCCGTCGTGCTCGAGCACGGTGAGGGCGCCGTAGTCCTGCTTGAAGACGAGCAGCCTGGCCAGGGGCAGGCCCAGGGCGCGACACAGGAGCACGCGGTTGGTGCCGCCATGCCCCACCACGGCGATCGGCCCCTCGGCTCCGATGCCCACCAGCCGCGAGAACGCAGGCCAGGCCCGCGCCAGGAGATCATCGACGCTCTCGCCGTCCGGAAACGGCACTTCGGCGACGCGCTGGGTCCACGCTTCGAAGGCGGCCGGGTCGCGCTCGCTGATCTCGGCGGCGGTCAGGCCGTCCCAGCGGCCCATGTTCATCTCCCGGAAGGCCCGCACGACCGTCGGCGCCAGGCCGTGGGGTGCGCCGATGATCGCGCCCGTCTGCCGCGCGCGGGCGAGATCACTGGTGAAGATCGCGGCGAGCCCGACCCCACGCAGGCGGTGGGCCTGGGCCGTCGCCTGCTGCACGCCCCGGGCCGAGAGCGCCACGTCGACCTGACCGATGAAGCGGCGCCGCTCGGCGCCCTCGATCTCGGCGTGGCGCAGAAGGTAGATCAGCGTCCCCAGTGCCCCCACGACGACGCCGTGAGCAGCGCAGCTAGCTCCGCCACCTCCACCGTAGCGCCCAGGACGTCGCCGGTGATGCCACCCAGCCTGGTCGTGAAGAATCGCCCGAGCACCAGGCTCGCCAGACAGGCGACCACGAGGGCGATGAGGCCGGTCGCTCCCAGCGCCGCCACGGCGATCGCCCCGGCCAGCGCCAGCCCCACCAGCACGGCTCTGCGCTGCACGCCGGCGCCAAAGGCCGCCCCGCGACCTCCGGGTACGGCGGGAAAGCAGAGGCTGAGTAGGGCCGGCATCGCCCGGCCGATGACCGGCACGACCAGGAGCACGCGCCAGCGGAGCCCGCTCGCCAGCTCGGCGAGGGCGGCGATCTCCAGCAAGAGGAAGAGGATGAGGCCCACGGCCCCGAAGGCCCCGATGCGACTGTCCCGCATGACACGGAGCCTGTGCTCGGGATCGCCAGCCACCAGCCCGTCCAGGCAGTCGGCCAGTCCATCGAGGTGCAAGCCGCCGGTGAGGAGCTTCCAGACGGTGACGGTCAGCAGCGCCCCCAGAAGCGCGGGAAACAGCCAAGCGGTGAGACGGTCCGTGAGGGCCAGCGCGACGCCCAGGGCCAGGCCCACCACCGGGAACCACGGGGCCGACCGGCCCAGGGCCAGCCCGTCGACGTCGGCAGGCCCCCTCACGGGCACGATCGTGAGGTACCGCGCGGCCACCAGGAGCCCCTGCACGTGCGGATGCTAGCATGTTGTGCTTGACGGGAAGCGTGGGCCAGCGCACGCTAGGCGTCGTCACGGCCAGGCGCGCATAGATCAATCGATACTGGTCGCGGCGTACTCGAAAACTCACTCCAACACGTGCGAGGATCTACGGATGAGCGTCACCACTCGGGTCGAGACGTGGGTGGACGATGCTGCGGCCGTCGTTCAACCCTCGCGGATGGTGTGGTGCGACGGATCGAAGGCCGAGTACGACTCCCTCATCGAGACCATGCTCGGCGACGGCACCCTGCTGTCGCTCAACGCCCGAACGTATCCCAACTGCTACCTGCATCGCAGTCACCCTCAGGACGTCGCCCGCACCGAGCAGCTCACGTTCATCTGCACCCGCGAGCGTGACGAGGCCGGGCCCACCAACAACTGGATGGCCCCCGCCGAGGCCAAGGCCAAGGCCGGCGCCTGGCTGCGGGGTAGCATGCGCGGTCGCACCATGTACGTCATCCCCTACTTGATGGGACCGGCCGGCTCGCCGCTGAGCCGGACGGGGGTGATGGTGACCGACAGCCCCTACGTCGTGGCGAGCATGCATCTGATGACCCGTGTGGGGCAGGTGGCCATCCAGCACATGCGCGACGATCGCGACTTCGTGGCCGGGCTGCACTCTCTGGGCGACCTCTCTCCGGACCGTCGGCTCATCTTGCAGTTCCCGGAAGAGAAGCTGATCTGGAGCGTCGGCTCCGGGTACGGCGGCAATGCGCTGCTCGGCAAGAAGTGTCACGCCTTGCGTATCGCGTCCTGGCAGGCCCGCCAAGAGGGGTGGCTCGCCGAGCACATGCTGATCCTGGGCGTGGAAGATCCCCAGGGCGAGATCACGTACTTCGCCGCGGCCATGCCCAGCGCGTCGGGCAAGACGAACCTCGCCATGGTCGTCTCCCACCTGCCGGGCTGGCGCGTGTGGACGGTGGGCGATGACATCGCCTGGATGTACGTCGATGCCCACGGCCAGCTTCGCGCTGTGAACCCGGAGCGGGGATTCTTCGGCGTGGCCCCCAACACCAACCCCAAGACCAACCCCAACGCCATCGGCATGGTGCGCTCGAACACCATCTTCACCAACGTCGCCCTCACGCCGTCGGGGGATCCATGGTGGGAGGGCCTCACGCCCGAGCCCCCGGCCGGTCTCATCGACTGGCAGGGACGACCCTGGCAGCCAGGTACGGCCGCCGCGCATCCCAACTCGCGCTTCACGGTCCTGGCCCAGCAGTGCCCCTCCATCGCCCCCAACTGGGAAGATCCGCAGGGCGTGCCCATCTCTGGCCTCATCTTCGGCTCGCGGCGCTCGCAGGTCATTCCGCTCGTCTTCGAGGCCGACGACTGGACCCACGGCGTCTTCCTCGGCTCGGCCATGAGCACCGAGACGACGGCCGCGATCACTGGGAAGGTCGGGGTCGTCCGACGGGATCCGATGGCCATGCTGCCCTTCTGCGGCTACAACATGGCCGATTACTTCGCCCACTGGCTGGCGACGGGGCCGCGGCTCGGCCGGATGCCCCGCATCTTTCGGGTCAACTGGTTCCGCCGCGATGCCGAGGGCAATTTCCTGTGGCCCGGCTACAGCGAAAACGTTCGCATTCTCAAATGGATGATCGGCCGGATCCGCGGAACTGCTCGAGCCGTCGAGACCCCGATCGGTTCGGTGCCCGCTCCTGACGCTCTCGACCTCGACGGCCTGGGCGTGACACCGGCGCAGTTGCGGCAGGCGCTGCGCTGCGATGCGGCGGAATGGCTCCCTGCGCTCGACGATCTCGGCGCCTTCTACGAGGGGTTCGGCAACCGCCTGCCGGCCCCGATCGCCGAGTTGCTCGCCCAGACCCGCCGCCGCTTCACTCGCGCCGCGTAATTCCGGCGGGTGGTCGCACCCCGCGTGAATGGGGGAGGTTTGGAAGGGGGCGCGTCTCGTGCCCCCCTCCAACTCGATAATCCTCGATAATCAAGCGTAGGGCCCCGGTCCTCCGACCTTCACACGGGGTACACGCCGTTGCGGCGGGGCGGGAATTCCTGGACCTTGGTGTCGGCGAAGGCCAGCCGCTTGATCAGCTCGGCCCGGAGCTGCGAGCCGGGCACGATGTCATCGACGAGCATCTGCGAGGCCAGCTTGTAGACGTCGACGTCCCGGGCGTACTCTTCCCGCTTCTGGCGAACCCACTCCGCGCGCTCGCTCTCCGGCAGCTCCATGATCTTGTTGTAGTAGACGGCGTTCACGGCCGGCTCCGGCCCCATGATCGCGATCTGCGCCTGGGGGAGGGCCAGCGCGCCATCGGGCTCGAAGGCAGGACCGCTCATGGCGTAGAGGCCCGCCCCGTAGCATTTGCGGATCACGACGGAGAGCTTGGGCACCGTCGCCTGAGCGGTCGCGAAGACCATCTTCGCCCCGTGGCGGATGATGCCCTCGCGCTCGACCTTGCTCCCCACCATGAAGCCCGCGATGTCGGCCAGGTACACGAGCGGGATGTTGAAGGCGTTGCACAGCCAGATGAAGCGTGCGGCCTTGTCCGAGGAGTCGACGAAGAGCACGCCGCCCTTCACCTTCGGCTGGTTGGCCACCACGCCCGCCACGCGGCCGCCCAGGCGGGCAAAGCCGGTGATGATCTCGGGCGCGAAGAGCCGCTTGAGCTCGAACCAGGAGCCGGCGTCGACGAGGCGGGTGATGACCTCGTACATGTCGAAGTACTTGCGCTGATCGTACGGCACGATGTCGTCGATCGAGCGCCCGGGCGGCGGTTCGGCCGGCTCACCCGAGGCCGGCCGCTCGCGGGACGACTGCGGCATGTAGGACAGGTACTGCCGGGCCAGCTCGATGGCGGCTTCGTCAGAGGCGGCCAGGATGTCCCCGCACCCGGAGACGGTGCAGTGCATGCGGGCGCCTCCCAACTCCTCCAGCGTGCTCTTCTCGCCGATCGCCATCTCCACCATGCGGGGGCTGCCCACGAAGAGCGAGGCCTTGCCCTCCACCATGATCACGACGTCGGTGAGGGCCGGCAGGTACGCCGAGCCGGCCGGCGAGGGGCCGAACAGCAGACACACCTGGGGCACCACACCCGAGAGCTGGACCTCGTTGTAGAAGATCCGGCCGGCGTGGAAGCGCCCGGGAAACACCTCGACCTGCTCGGAGATGCGGGCGCCCGCGGCATCGACCAGGTACAGCAGGGGCACCTGCAGGCGCGCGGCCCTTTCCTGAAGCCGAACGATCTTCTGGACGGTCTGCGCGCCCCACGAGCCGGCCTTCACCGTGTAGTCGTTGGCCATGATGCACACGGTACGGCCGGCCACTCGCCCCACGCCGGTGACAACGCCGTCGGCCGGCGTGTCCGCCTCCTCAGCCCGGGCGAAGCGCCAGTCTTCCTGGAACTCGCTGCCCGCGTCGAGCAGGAGCCGGAGCCGATCGCGCACAAAGAGCTTGCCCTCGGCGCGCAGCTTGTCGCGATACCTGGTGTGGCCCTGCTCGATCCGGGATCGCTCCCGGAAGTACCGCTCCTCCCCTTCGCTCACGCTGCCTCCGGGGCTAGGGGCTCGGTGAGACGACGATGATGAGCACGCCGGGGCCGTGGCGGGGACCGCCGATCACCGCGGGCGCGCCGGGCGCGGCCTGGATGCTGGTGGTGACCTCGACCAGGCTGCCCCGGACCAGACGCACGCGCAGGCGCACCGGTGAGGCTGATTCGGGCGTGATCTCGAGCTGGCGGTCACCCGGCACGCTGAAGCGCTGGGAGCCGCCGACCGGGGCCTGACCACGGTAACGGCTCACCAGGGTGTAGTCCTTATAGCGCAGAGCCCCGCGCAGGCGAGGCACCAGATACTCGAGGTCGGCCGGCATGGTTCCGCCGCCCCCCGGCTCGTCGGCGGCAACCAGCACCTGGGCGCTGAAGCGGACCATCGTCTGGGCGGTGGCCAGAGCGGGCAGCAGCAGGATAGGCGCGAGCAGCAGGAACAGGAGTGGTCCCAGCACCCGGCGCAGGCGCTTGCGCGCGTTGTGCAGCCGGGACATCACGGTTCCCATGGGGATCTCGAGCACCTCGGCGATCTCGCGGTACGACAATCCCTGGAGATCGCTCAACATGATAATCGCCCGCTGGTGCTCCGGCAAAGTATCCAGAGCTCGTTGGATTCGTGCTCGCTGCTCGGCTCGGGCCGCCAGCTGATCGGGCGGCGCCTGCGGATCCACCATCACTCGCTCCCACTCCTCTTCCGGCACCGGCTCGCTCCCGAGGGCCCGGCGTCGCGCTGCGCGCTGTCGCACCCGATCGGTGGCCACGTTCATGGTGATGCGGAACAGCCACGTGTAGAACGCCGACTGCCCGCGGAATGACGGCAGCGCCTGCCAGGCCCTCACGAACGCCTCCTGGGCGGCGTCCCGGGCTTCCTCACGGTCGCGCAGGTACGTGTAGGCCAGCCGCCACACCCGCTCGCGGTAGCGCTCGACCAGCGGCTCGAACGCAGCCCGGTCGCCCCGGCGGCAGCGCTCGATGAGGGCCTGATCGTCGAGATCGACGGGGTGTCGCTTGCTCACCCCGCACCGTCACAGGTTAGACGTCCCCGGCCAGGGGCTGATTCGTTTGGAGCGCGTGCCGTGTGCTCGGCTCGGGCCGTGGGTGGCCTGCCCTGGGTGCGTATGGCCGCGTCCCTTTACGCCAATTCATCATCTCGAACCCGTTCGTCGCGAGCGCGCCGGTCTACGGCGAGGCGGACGTGGCGGCGTCGGGCGAGGCGAAGGGGAGTCTTTGTGAGTTAGCAGGAGCGCGTCCAGCCCGAGCAGATAACTCTGGGGGCCGAAGCCGGCGATCTGGCCGCGCGCCACCGCGGCGATCACCGAGTGGCGGCGGAACTCCTCACGGCCGTGGATGTTGGACAGGTGCACCTCGATCACCGGCAGCCGGATGGCGGCCACGGCGTCGCGGAGAGCGATCGAGTAGTGCGTGAAGGCGCCGGGGTTGAGCACGACGCCGGTGAAGCCCTCGCGCTCGGCGCCCTGCAGCCAGGTGATGAGCTGGCCCTCGAGGTTGGACTGCCGGCACTGCACGCGCAGTCCCTGCCGGCGGGCATGGGCCGTGA
>JBOHPM010000111.1:0-8484 GCA_050731715.1 Candidatus Rokuibacteriota bacterium | reverse complement strand
CGGCGGCTGCGCGACGCCGTCACCTCGCGGATCAAGCTGATGGCCGAGATGAACATCGCCGAGCGCCGTCTCCCCCAGGACGGGCGGATCCGCGTGTCGCTCCCCGGCCGGCGCGTCGACATCCGAGTCTCCACCATTCCTACCGTGCACGGCGAGTCCATCGTCATGCGCCTGCTCGACCGGGCCAGCGTGTTCTTGCCGCTGGAACGACTGGGCTTCGCGCCCGACACCCTCAAGCGCCTGGAAGGCCTCATCGTGCGCCCGCACGGCATCATTCTCGTCACCGGGCCCACCGGCTCCGGGAAGACGACCACGCTGTACGGGGCGCTCGACAAGATCAACTCACCGGACCGCAAGATCATCACCATCGAGGATCCCGTCGAATACCAGCTCAAAGGCGTCAACCAGATCCCGGTCAAGCCCAAGATCGGGCTGAGCTTCGCCACCGGCCTGCGACACATCGTGCGCCAGGACCCCGACGTCATCCTGGTCGGCGAGGTGCGAGACCTCGAGACGGTGGAGATCGCCATCCAGGCCTCCCTCACCGGCCACCTGGTCTTCTCCACGCTGCACACCAACGACGCTCCCGGGGCCATTCCCCGCCTGCAAGACATGGGCGCCGAGCCCTACCTGATTGCCTCGGTCCTGGAAGCCGTGCTCGCCCAGCGGCTGGTCCGCCGCATCTGCGAAGGCTGCCGCGTTCGGCATGCCCCCTCGGCCGCGGACATCGAGGCGCTGGGGGTGACGGCGCCGCCCGGCACCCAGCTCTACCGTGGACGGGGCTGTGACGCCTGTCGGGGTACGGGCTATCGCGGCCGTACCGGCATCTACGAGCTGTTCAACATCACCGAGGACGTGCGCAGCCTGATCCTGCGCCGGGCCTCCAGCCGGGAGATCCGCCGCCATGCCGTCGAGCGGGGCATGAGCACGCTGCGGCAGGATGGCTGGGCCAAGGCCTGCGAAGGGGTGACGACGATCGAGGAAATCCTGAGAGTCACGCAGGAAGACGCCTGACGCCGATGCCGGTCTTCGTCTACCGGGCCGCAGACCGGCGCGGGCAAACCATCGACGGAGTCATGGAGGCTCCCGATGCCCGCTCGGTCGTGGAGCGCCTCCACCGCGACGCCTACTACCCGATCCGGGTGACCCCCCACGCCGAACGCCGGGCCTGGTTCGCCCTGCCGGCGTCGGGCCGCATCCGCCAGCGTGACCTGCTCGCCCTCACCCAGCAGCTCGCCACGCTGTTCGAGGCTGGTGTTCCGCTGGACCGGGCCCTCGAGATCCAGGGGGAGCTGCTGGCGCCCCATTCCCGCCTGCGCGCCATCGTGACCGACCTGCTCAACACCGTCCGCAGTGGCGGCTCCCTCAGCGACGCGCTGGCCAAGCACCATCCCCGTCCCTTCTCGCGCCTGTACATCAACATGATCCGGGCCGGCGAACGGGGCGGCGTGCTGGAGGTCACCCTGCGCCGGCTGGCCGAGTTCCTGGAATCACGGGCGGCCTTCACGGAAGCCGTGGTCTCGGCGCTGGCCTATCCGCTGGTCGTGACCACGGTGGGCGCCGGCGCCATCGTGTTCCTGTTGACGTTCGTCATCCCGCGCTTCGCGTCGATCTTTGCCGACCTCCGCCAGGCCGTCCCCCTGCCCACCCAGATCTTGTTGGCCGTCAGCGCCGGTGTGCGGGAGTACTGGTGGGCCGGCCTCGTCGTGGCCTTCGGCGCCATCCTGGCCTGGCGCGTCTGGACGGGCACTCCCGAGGGTCGTCTGGCCTGGGACCGCCTGCAGCTGCGCCTGCCCCACGTGGGACCGCTGCGGGCCAAGATCGAAACGGCCCGCTTCGCCCGGACCTTGGGCACGATGCTCAAGAGCGGCGTTCCCGTGATCGGCTCGCTGGCGGTGGTGGCCGAGATGATGTCCAACCAGATACTGGTCCGCGCGGTCGAGCGGGTGAGCGACAGCGTCAAGCGCGGCCGGACGGTCGCGGCCAGTCTCGCCGAGCATCCCCAGTTCCCGCTGCTGGCGGTGCACATGGTGCGGGTGGGCGAGGAGACGGGCCGCCTGGAGGAGATGCTGCTGAAGACGGCGGAGACGTTCGAGAGCGACGTGCGCACCGAGCTCAAGCGGTTTATCGGGCTGCTGGAGCCGGCGATCATCCTGACCATGGGGGTGCTGGTGGCGTTCATCGTGGTCGCTATGCTGCTGGCCATCTTCTCGATCAACGAGGTGCCGCTGTAATGGTCAACACCCGCCGGAGGCGGCTGGCCGGGGGAGCGGGGGACTCTGGCGCGACCACGCTGCCCGACATGGCGCTGCGCCTGTCAGAGGGCCACGACATCTCCCCGGACCCGACACAACGCCCAGAAGATACGGGTCGCGCCAGAGTCCCCCGCTCCCTCGGCCGCCAGTCACGGTCGGCGTTGCTCAACACATCCGGGTTCACGCTGGTCGAGCTGCTGGTGGTCATCATTGTGCTGGGGCTGCTTGTCGGGTTGGTTGGACCGCGACTGTTTGGACGTGTGGGGCAGTCCAAGACGGCGGCGGCGCGGGCGCAAGTCGAGCTGCTGGGCGCCGCCCTCGACCAGTACCGGTTGGACGCCGGGCGGTATCCGGATACGGCGCAGGGGCTCGATGCGCTGCAGCGCAATCCGGGCGTGCCCAGCTGGAACGGCCCCTACTTGCGCAAGGACGTGCCGCGCGATCCCTGGGGCAACCCCTACAAGTACCGTTGCTGCCCGGGCCAGCACGGCGACTATGACCTGTGGTCCGACGGGGGCGACGGAGCCCCGGGGGGCGAGGGAGAGAACGCCGACGTGACCTCATGGGCCGGCGAGCAGCAACGCTAGCCGCTCCTGGCTTCACCCTCCTCGAGCTGGTCGTCACCCTGATGGTCCTGGCCCTGGCCCTCGCGGTGGTGGGCCCCACGATCGGCCGGGCCACGGACACCATCCGTACGCGCGCCGAGGTGGCCCGCTTCTCGGCGCTCCTGCGTCACGCGCGCGAGCAGGCCATCACCACGCAGCGACCGCACGAGCTGATCGTCGATCCCGCCGCGCACCGGGTCACGCTCCGCGCCGGCGAACAGGTCCGGCAGACCCGGAGCCTGCCCGAGCACCTCAGCGTGCGGGCCGAGCCCCCCGTGGCCCTGACGGTACGTTTCGAGCCCCACGGCACGACGAGTGGCGGCGCCTTTCGGGTGGCCTCGGGCAACACGCGCTACCGGGTGACGGTGGACGTCCTCACCGGGCGCGTGCGGACGGCCCGCGAATGAGCCGGCGCCCCCCGGGCTTCACGCTCCTGGAGGTGCTGGTCGCCCTCGCCATCCTGGGCATCGCCGTCGTCGCCGCCATCCAGGGCTTCGCGCAGGGTCTGCGTCTGCTCAAGCTGAGCGGCGACCACCAGCAGGCGATGCTGCTGGCCGACCTCAAGCTGCGCGAGGTCGTCACGCCCGAGGAGCGCCAGGAGAACGGCGCGGAAGGTGACTTCTCCTGGTTCCGTGCGATCCGGCGTCTGCAGACGCCGGAGCTCACCTCGGAGACCGGGGTGGCCCGGTGGCACGTCTACGAAATCACGGTCCGCGTGAGCTGGGACGAGCGCCGTCACGTCGAGCTGGCGACGCTGCGCACGGTGTCGCCCGAGGCCACCGCCGCCGCCGGGACCACGCCCCGGCGGCCCGGCCAGTCGATCCGGCCGGCCCTGGGCATTCGAGGTCCCTCGTGAGCCGGCGGCGGACCGCGCCGGGCTTCACGCTGCTCGAGCTGCTCATCGCGCTCGCCATCGTGGCCGCACTGCTGGCCATCGCCTTCGGGGGGCTGCGGGTGGCCCTGGCCGCCTGGACCCAGGGCGAGGACCGTGCCGATGCGCATCAGCACCTCCGGGGCGTCGCCGCCGTGCTGGCCCGGGCCGTCGGCTCGGCGTATCCCTACCGCGCCGCGGCGGGGGAGTCGCCGGAGCCGGTGCTGCTCTTCCAGGGCACCGAGCGGCAGCTGGCGCTGGTCACCCAGGCCTCCCCCTTTCCTGCCCCGATCCCGGTGGCCTTCAGCGCTGTGGCCATCGGGCTGGAGAGCGTCGAGGAGGGCCCGGCGCTGATCGTCCGTCAGCGTGTGATGCCGAACCGGGACCCGTTCACGGAGGCTCAGGTAATGTTGCAGGACCTCGGCATCAATCGCCTCGAGTTCAGCTACCTGAACGCGACGGGAACGTGGCAGGAGGCCTGGGACGGCCAGGCCGAGAACGGCCTGCCCCGGGCCGTGCGCATCACAGTGGCCACGTCCCGGGAACGTGGCGAGACGACGCTGGCGCTCACGGTGGCATTGCGAGCCGGGGTGCAGTGACGACACCGGGGCTTCCCTCCGGCCGTCCCGGGTTCGCGCTGGTCGCGGTGCTCCTGGTGCTGGCCTTGCTCGGCGTGGTTGGCGTCGAGTTCTCCTACTCCATGCGCCTGGAGGCGAGCGCCGTGCGCGCGTACAAGGACGCGATCCTCGCCACCCACCTGGCCGAGGCGGCCGTCGAGCAGGCCATCCGCGAGATCGTGGCCGACGCCGCGTTCGTGGCACCGGCCCAGGACGGGCTGCTCACCTTCTATACCCGAGAACGCACGGCGATCAACCGCCTGCCGCGCACGCAGGTGCCCCTGGGCTCGGGGCACTTCTCCTACCGCATCAGCGACGAGGAGGCCAGGCTCAACCTCAATACCTCTCCCCCGGACCGGATCGACCGCCTGCTGCGGGGGCTCGGGCTCGAGAAGTCCGCCCGCGACACCGTCCTGGACTCCCTCCTGGACTGGCGGGATCCCAACGAGGAGCATCGGCTCAACGGCGCCGAAAGTGATGACTACTACTTGAAGCTCCCGGTGCCCTATCGGGCCCGCAACGCCAACCTGGAATCTGTGACAGAACTGCTACAGATTCGCGGCCTGACACCCGCGCTGTTCTACGGGGCCGATGCGAACCCTGGGTTGGCCGAGCACGCGACAGTCAAGAGCCAGGGCCAGGTCAACCTGAACACCGCGAGCGCCCCGGTGCTGCGGGCGATGGGGTTGGCCGAAGCCGAGATCGTGGAGATCCTCCAGGCACGGCGGGAGGCACCCTACGCCACGGTAGGCCGGTTCGCCGGGCGGGGTCTGGCGGTGGCCACGCGGACCTTCCGGATCGAGGCCGAGGGACTGGTAGACGGCCAGGTCCGGGCCCGGGTTAGCGCGATTGTCCAAAAACGGGCGGGACAGGCGCAGACGGCAGTGGCGGTGCTCGAATGGATAGGAGCCCGATAGGGAGGGGCCGGAGAGTTCGTCAAATGTTCCGAAAGTTTGCGGCTCACGACCTTGCCAGCGTATCCTTGGCCGCAGTGAGGTTGTCTCCAGCGGCGGTCAAGCGATTGACTCCGGCCCGCCTGGGATTGGTCCTGCGCGGTGACCGTCTGGTAGCGGCGGTGACGCATGGCCCCCGGCTCGAGACCTTCAGCGTGGAGGCCGAGCAGCCGGCCGCCGCACTCAGGGCCGAGCTCGATCATCGGCGGCTCGCGCCCCGCACCATTGCCATCGGCCTGGCCCGCGCCAGCGTGACGGTCAAGCCGATCGAGCTACCCTCGATCGACGGTGACGTGCGCGACATGGTCAGGTTCGAGCTTGAGCGGCACCTGCCCTACGGTGCCGAGGAAGCGTCATTCGACTGGGTGCCGCTGCCCGACGACCGCGAAGGCGCCGGCACGGGCAGCCGCCAGGTGGTGATCGCAGCTGCCGACCGCCGCGTCATCGACGCCGCCATGCGCCTCGCCGAGGAGGCTCAGCTCCGTCCGGTCTCGATCACCGTGGCGACCCACAACCTGCCCGCGCTGCTGACCCGGCAACGGCGGGGGCACATCGTCTGGATCCATCGCGTGGGCGACAGCCTCGAAGTCCTCCTCCTCAACGGATCCAACCTCGTCCTGAGCCGCGTCCTGGCGATCGACAGCAACATCGCCGACGAGGTGCGCCGCAGCTTCGGGCCCATTCGCTGGCGCTCCTGCGACGCCGCCTGGGCCTCGGGCGATGCCGTCGGCGAGACCCTCGAGGCCCTCGGCGAGCTCGGGGTGCCCGTAGGGGAGCCGCCCTATCGCGACGACGTGCAGACGCATCTGCACGCGCTGCCCGAGGACTCGCGCAGCGAGCTGGTGCTCGCCCTGGCCGTCGCCTCGGCCGGCCGGGGCCGTGCGCTCGAGCTGCTGGCCCCCGCCCTTCGCCCCCGGCACCTCACCCGCAGCCAGATGATCACGGGCGGGCTGGTGGCCGCGGCGGTGCTCCTCGGCGTCGCCGCCCTCATGGCCCCCGGCTACCGGGCCAGTCGCCAGCTCTCCTCCGTCAACGCTCAGATCGCCCGGCTCGACACCGAGGTCCGCGCTATTGAGAAGGTCCTCGACGAGCTGGGCCGGCGCCGGCGGTTGCTGGCCTTGATCCAGTCGATCGAGTCCAGCACGGTTCGGCCCCTGCCCGTGCTGCGCGACCTGACAGAGCTGCTGCCCACCGATGCCTGGCTCACGATGCTGAGCCTCGACACCAAGGGCGTGGAGCTGACCGGGCAGGCCCAAGCGGCCGCCAGCCTCATCCCGCTGCTGGAAAACTCGGCGCGCCTCGAGCGGGTCGAATTCTCCTCGCCGGTAACCCGGGGTCGGGACCGTGAGCAGTTCCGGATCCGCGCGGCGTGGGAGGGAACCTCCGCCACCGCGACGACCGGAGCGACGCCGGAGCCGGCCAGTCCGCAGCCGCCGCGCCGGCCCCCGGCGGCCGGCGCGGGAGGCCAACCGCGATGATCGCCAACCTCTCACGTCGCGAACGGCTCGTCGTCGGTATCGGGATCATCGCGGCCGCGATGATCGGTGGCTGGATGCTCCTCGTCCAGCCTCTGCGCGATCGGAGCCGGCTGGCCGGGGAGCTCGTTCCCGTGCGTGAGCAGCTATTGACCCGACGGCAGGAGCTGGTGAGCCGCAAGGCCGCCATCGCGGCCGAGCTGCAGGCCATGAATGCCCGGATCGAGGCACTGAACGCGCGCTTCCTGCCCGCCTCGACCCCCGCGGTGGCGGCCTCGGAGCTGCAGAAGCTGGTGAAGGATCTGGCGGCCTCGGCGTCCACCGAGGTCCGGAGCGAGCGCATCCTGCCCCCGGTGGAGCGGGGTGAGCTGCTCGAGATTCCCATCGAGATCACGGTGTCGGGCGAGATCCGACAGCTCGTGGAGCTGCTCTCGCGCCTGGATGGGGCGCCCAAGCTCCTGGCCGTCCAGGATCTGCGCGTCCGCGTGGTCAACATCAGCCAGCCGCGCGACCTCCTGGCCACGGTGATCCTCTCCGGCTTCATTCTGCCCGGCAAGGCCCGCACGTGATACCCAGGCGGGCGTCCACGATCAACGTGGTGGTGGGGGCCGTCGCCGTGGCCTTCGCCGCCTACATCGCCTGGGCGATGTTCCGCCCTGCTCCGTCTGGTGAGCTGCAGACGCGGTCCAAACCCTCCACGCCGGCCCCGGTCGCCACGCCGTCCGGGCGGCGCGCACCCGAGCCAGCCGGCTCCTGGTCCGTCATCGCCAGCCGCAACCCGTTCAGCCCCAGCCGCAGCGAGGCGCCCATGACAGCCGCCCAGGCCGGGGCGGCACTGAACGTGCCCAAGCCCAACCTCTACGGGATCGTCCTCAAGGAGGGCGCCCCCTTCGCCTACATCGAGGATCCGACGACGAAGCGGGTGGCCGCCTATCGCATCGGCGACGCCGTGGCCGGTGGAACCGTGCAGAAGATCGCTCGCGACGGCATCGTGCTGGCGCGTCCCGAGGGCGTGATCGACGTGCGCTTGCACGATCCGGGCAAGCCGCGTCCGGCGGCGCCGACGCCGGCCGCGGTGTCGAGCCCGAGCTCAGCAGCGCCGCCGCTCCCGGGCGTCATTCCGCCCGCATCCGCTCAGCCTCCCCAGGCACAAGCCCCCGCGGAGGCTCCGCCGCAGCAGCCCGCGACGGCCGCGCCGGGCGTCGAATCCGCCACGCCGCCGCGCCCGCCGGTTCGACGCCCATTGCCACCGAACCTGCTCCGACGACTCCCGCAACCTCCTCCGACCGCCGATGATCAGAGCCGATAAGCTCACCCGGGCCGCGCTGGCCGCGATGCTGCTGAGCTCGGGGATCGGTGGCTGCGCCAAGCCCAAGCCGCTTCCGGCGCCGCCCGCCGCCGAGATCCCGCCGCCACCCCCCGCGCCGCCTCTGGTCGGGGAGCCGGCGGCGCCACCGGCCCCATCCGCGCCGCCCGCCACGGGGGTGCTGCCTTCGATCGGTCCACGTTCGGAGACCGCCAAGGAGGCGCCGGCAGTGGTGCCGCGCCCGGCGCCGCGTACGGCGCAACGCCCGCCGAACACCCAGGCGCCACCCACGGCGCCTCCGGTGCCAGCCGGCCAGCGGGGGCGCTTCGTCGTCCTCAACTTCGACAGCGCGGACATCGAGACAGTCGTGCACGCCGCGAGCGAGATCGTGGGCTTCAACTA
>JBOHPM010000110.1:0-8498 GCA_050731715.1 Candidatus Rokuibacteriota bacterium | reverse complement strand
GGCGCGCACGGCCGAGATGGTCGGCGCCGCCCAGCGCGTGCTCGACCTGGCGGTGGAGCACGCCCGGACCCGCGTGCAGGGTGGCCGGCCCATCGGCGGCTACCAGGCGATCCAGCACGCCTGCGCCGACCTCGTCCGCGACGTGGATGCCTCGCGGGGGCTGCTCCACGTCGCCGCCTGGAAAGTGAGCGAGGGACTGGCGGCCGGGCCCGACGTGGCCACGGCCAAGGCGTACGCGGGCGAGGCATGTCTCACGGTCGCCCGCCGTGGCCACCAGATCTTCGGCGCCATCGGCTACTGCGAGGAACACGCCCTGCACCTGCTGCACAAGCGCATCCAGGCTGCGAGCGTCGATTTCGGTGACGCCGCGCTGCACCTGGAGACCGTCGCGCGGGCGATCGGTCTGCGCTGAGGAAGCTCGGGCGTCACCCGAGCCTCGGGCCCACGCTCGGCGCGACGAGATGCGCCTTCGCCCCGTCCAGCCACGGCGCGTCCTTGGGCAGCAGGACCGAGGCCGGACGGATCAGGAACGAGGCGGCGTCCATGCCCGGCGGCGGCGTCCCACGGTCGCGCAGGGCCAGCGCCGCGTCCATCAGATACTTGCGGACCCGGATGATCCCGATATCGGCCCGCCCCAGGCGTTCCCGGGTGCGGTCGTAGACGGGACGCTGGCTCTCGGTGATCGCCTTGTCCTGCGCGCCGACCCCGGGGACTCCGAAGAACTTCGTGGTGTGGTGGGCCTGCCAATCCATCGCGTAGTCGTTGCGCCGATCGGCGTGCGGCCGGATGTCGCCGTACGCGTCGCTGGTGGCCGGAGCGTAGTCCTGGATATGGATGCTCAGGCCGGCGCTCATCGAAGCACGCTCCTCGGCCGTCAAGGCCCGCGACCCGTGCCAGGAAATGCACCAGTTCACCAGGTGCTCGTCGTCCACCGGCACCCAGACGTGGGCGTGCATGACCGGATCCGCCTTGGGATCGGTGGGCGGCAGCGTGTGAAAGGGCATGTGGAACTGCGTGATCCGCCAGTAGCACATGCCGCTTCCGGCGTCGCGCCCCGCAGCGATGAGGGCGCCATAGTCGGTGTCCACCACGTCCAGGCGCGGAGCCCGCTCGAGCTGCGAGGCCAGGGCGAAGCCGGCCGCCGCCCGGTCCAGCTCGCCGCGCAGGGCATCGTCGTCGGCATCCACCACCCCGTGCAGGAACGAGATATGGGAGGGATCGATCCCGCCCTCGAGCGCCTGGAGGTAGTTGCACTCCTGGTAGAACTTCGAGACGAAGCGCCGCTCGTCCGGGACCAGCGCCCACTCGAGGTCGGGCAGCGCGGGCCGAGGATCGGCCGATCCCATGTACGCCCAGATGACGCCCCCGCGCTCGGCGCAGGGATACGCGGGATGGCCCACCTTCTCCGGGAAGCCGCGTTCGGGTGGCTCGTTGGGCATCTCCAGGCACTGGCCGTCGAACCCGTAGCACCAGCCGTGGTAGACGCACCGCAGGCCGTCCGTCTCGTTCCGCCCGAAGAACAGCGAGGCGCCCCGATGCGAGCAGAACTCTCCGAGCAGCCCGATTCGGCCATCCCGCGACCGGAACGCCACCAGATCCTCGCCCAGGAGCCTGACCCGCTTGACCCGGCCGCCCGGGGCCAGCTCCGTCGAGAGCAGCACCGGGATCCAGTACTGCCGCATCAGGTGGCCGATGGGCGTACCCGGGCCCACGCGCGTGAGGAGCTCGTTCTCTTCCCTGGTCAGCATGTGCCTGTCACCCCGCCTTCAGTACGTACATCGCGCCGACCGCGCTCGGCGCATACCGTTTCGGCGCGAAGGCGTTGGCCAGCGCAGCCTTGGCCCGCCAGCCCGTGCAGTGCCCCGGCGCCACCACGCGGGGCCGCACGCGCTCATCGAGGTCGCCCACCGTCGCCTCGATGCGGCGCTCCATCGCCCGGCCACTGAGGTGAAAGCCGCCGAGGACCATGTCGAGCGGCGCGCCGCCGAACGCGTCACGGGCACCCAGGCAGGCGTTGACCATGCCGGCGTGCGAGCACGCCGAGAGCACGCTGACGCCGCGGCCGCGCACGTGCACGGCCAGAAAGCGCTCGTCGAGGATGAGCGGATCGGCCTGCCCCTTGCCGCCGCGGAAGCTGAGATGGCCCTCGAGGCCTGTTTCGTAGGGGGTCACCCGTTCGACGGCGCCGCTGGCGAAGAAGAAGCCCTCGCCCAGCGTGTGGGCCTCGGCGTGCCGGGCCACGCGGGCGCCGGCCGCCTCGATGGTCTCGAACGTGGGCTCGGGCACGAGCAGGCGGATCGTGCCCGTCGGCAGCAAGACGCCGCGCTGGTCCGGGCGGTCCGGGTGTAGATCGGCGACCAGGGGCCCGGCCAGGCCGGCCCGCCGTCGAGCTTCGGCCACCGCCGCGACGGTCGCCGGCAACGCGCCGCTGTGATCGAAGTGCCAGTGCGAGAGGAAGACGGCCTCGACCCGGGCCAGGTCGATGCCCAGCCGCGCCACGTTCGCCGTCCACAGCTCTGGATAGGGCCCGGCGTCGAAGAGCACCGTGTGCTCCTCGTCGCCCCGGCGCCCCGTCACCAGGGCCGAGAAGCCATGCCCGGCCCAGCACTGGCGATCGATGATCACCTTTCCGGGATGGCCCTCGTGCACCAGGCTGGTCGGGATCCGCGCTTCCAGGTGGCCGAGCTCGGAGATCTGCGGCAGCCCCTCGGTCACGCTGGACAAGGTGTCGGTCTCGTTGTCCACGATGACGAGCACGCGGAGCTCGTCGAGCGCTACGGTCTGGGCCAGCGGCATGGTTCCTCTCGGCAAAAGGCTACCACGACGCTCGTGCTAGAGTCCGCGGGGAAGGAGGCGCCACCGTGCCTGCGACTATCGTCATCGATCGCCTGGTCTCCGGGCCCCTCGCCCCCCAGCCGGGGACCGGGACGTGGCCGAACGTGCTCCACACCCGGATCGCCGAGGTGGTGGCGACGATGGGCTCGCCGCCGTGGTCCCGGCGCATCATCGCCGACGAGCGCCAGCTGGTGACCCTGATCGCGAGCCCCCCGGGCGGGGGCAACCGCCCGCACTGGCACCGGGAGTTCGACGAATGGTGGGTGGTCCTGGCCGGCCGCCTGCAGTGGGAGCTGACCGGGGGCATCGTCGTGCAGGCCGCCAAGGACGACATCGTGTGGGTGCCCCGCGGCGCCGTCCATCACATCGTCAACGTCGGCGACGCGCTGTCGCTGCGGCTGGCCGTGGCCATGCCGCCGGCGATGCACTACTTCAGCCCGTGCGAGCAGTGCGGCTTCACCGACGACGGCCCCCGCGAGTGGTGCGCGTAGACGCACGGACAAGGCCTCGGCTCAGGCGCGGCCCCAGAGCTCTTTGGTCGCCAGCCGCGCGCCCTCGGCCAGGGACCCGAGCTTGGCCCACACCACGCTCTCGTGGATCTCCGTCGAACCGGCGAAGGTGCCGAAGCCGCAGTCGGCGCCGGCGATGACGTTCTCGCGGCCGACGAGCCGGGCGAACCTCACGATACGCTCGGCCACCAGCTCGGGGTGCTCGACGAGCACACTCGACTGCGTGATGACGCCGGGAATCAGCACGGCGCCTTCGGGCAGCTTCACGCCCTCCCACAGGCGCCACTCGTGCTCGTGGCGGGGATTGGCCGCCTCGAACGAGTAGGCGCCGGCCCGGATGGTCAGCATCAGGTCGAGGAGGTGCTTGAGCTCCATGTCGTGGACGCGGGGGCCGATGTTGATCCCGTAGCAGGTATGCCAGCGCACCCGCTCCCGCGGGATGTCCCGCAGGGCGTGGTTGAGCGCCTCGATGCGCACCACGGCCCACCGGCGAACCTCCTCCAGGCTCAGCTCCGGGTGGCTGACGTAGTGGGTGGCGAGGCGCGGGTCGTCGATCTGCACGAGAAATCCCGCCTCCACGATGGCCCGGTACTCTTCCCGCATGGCCTCGGCGATGGCGTACAGGTATTCCTCGTCCGTGCCGTAGTACCGGTTCCGCTGCCAGCCCTCGACGCTCGTGGGTGAGATGGCGGGAATGAACGCCTCCTCGGCGTCGACCCCGGCGAGGGCGGCCTTGAGGTTCTCGATATCCGCCCGCACGTGCTGGTGCCCCGTGTACGAGATGGGACCCGTGCAGACCATGTGGAGCGACCGGGCGGGCGGGCTGGGCATCGCGCGAGCGAACCATGCGTAGAACTCCGGAAAGGCCTGGACCTCCCGCGAGCCTTTCCAGGGGCTGGCCGCGGCGTCCGGGTCCGGCTCGAAGCCGGCCAGGCGCTCGTTCACGTAGGGAATGAAGCCGGGCTTGCCCATCTCGCCGTCGTCGACGATGTCCAGGCCGACGTCGGCCTGCCGGCGCACGCTCTCGGCCACGGCACGGCGGACTCGGGCCGCGTAGGCCGGCTCGTCGTAGGGCTGACCGCCGGCCTTGGCCCGAATCACCGTGAGCAAGTCGGCGGGACGGGGCAGGCTCCCGGCGTGGGTGGTCAGCACCCGGTGGCTACTGCGCTTCATCGCCGAGCAGGCTCGCTATTCAGCCAGCCGCTTCATCCGGGGGTCGAGGACGTCGCGCAGCCAGTCCCCTAACAAGTTCACGCCGAGGACGGTAAGCATGAGCACGACCCCCGGAAAGAACGCGATCCACCAGGCGGTGTCGAGGAACGCGCGCCCATCGGAGAGCATCCCGCCCCAGGTGGGCGTCGGAGGCGGCACACCGACGCCGAGGAACGAGAGCGAAGCCTCGATGATGATCATCCGGCCCAGGTACAGGGTGCCGACGACGATGGCCGAGGAGAGCACGTTGGGGAGCAGATAGACCAGCAGGATCCGTAGCGTGCGGCACCCCATGGCCCTCGCCCCCGTGATGAACTCGTGCTCCTTGAGGGCGAGCACCTCCCCGCGCACCACCCGGGTGTAGACGATCCACGTCCGGAGCGCGATGGCCAGGATGATGTTCTGCAGGCTCGCTCCGAGGATCGCGATGAGGGCCATGGCGAGCAGGATGAAGGGGATGGCCAGGGCGGTGTCCACGATCCGGCTGATGACGGCGTCCAGCTTGCCGCCGTAGAACCCCGCCAGGAGCCCGAGCGTGACGCCGATGCAGCCGCTCACGAGGACGGTCGCGATCCCCACGAACAGCGAGATGCGCGCGCCCCAGATGATACGGCTGAGGATGTCGCGTCCCTGCCGGTCGGTGCCCAGCCAGTAGGTCCGGCCCTCGGCGTCCACGTATCCCGGGGGCTTCAAGTAGCGGTTCAGGTCCTGGGCCAGCGGATCGAGCGGGGCGAAGAGACCGGGCGTGGCGGCCCAGATGACCACCGTCAGCACGCAGACGAGACCGAAGACAGCGGGCGGCCGGCGGATGAGCTTGCGGAGCGCCCGCTCCAGGCCCGACGGGCCCTTTGGCGCCACCTCGAGCTCATCGAAGGTGCGACCGGCGGCGATCGTTCTCTGGACGGCCATGCGCTTGCTCTCCGCCCGCTACCGGTAAGAAATCCTCGGGTCCAGCCAGGCGTACACGACGTCGACGGTGAGGTTCACGCCGACGAACATGATGGCGAGCAGGGTCACCGCCGCCTGGACCACCGGGTAGTCCTGGTTGATGATGGCGTCCACCGTCAGGAAGCCCACCCCCGGCCAGGCGAACACGACCTCGGTCACCACCGTTCCGCTGAGGAGGAGACCCAGCTCGAGCCCCACCAGGGTGACCACGGGGATGGAGGCGTTTTTCAAGGCGTGGCGGACGATGACGGAGGCCTCGCCGAGCCCCTTGGCGCGGGCCGTGCGCACGAAATCCAGCCCCATCACTTCCAGCAGCGTCGAGCGCATCATCCGCATGATGCGGGCCGTCGCGTACAGCCCCGCCGTGAGCGCGGGCAGGATGACGTGGGCCGGTCCCTCGTACCCCGAGGTCGGCAGCCACCGGAGATACACGGAAAAGACGATGATGAGCATGAGCCCCATCCAGAAGTTCGGCAGCGACTGGCCGAACATCGAGACCACCGAGCTCACGTGATCGATCCAGGTGTTGCGGAAGACGGCCGAGAAGATCCCCGCCGGAATGGCGATGGCCAGGGCGATGATCATCGCGATCACGGCGAGGTACGCGGTGGCGGGAATGTGCCCCACGACAAGGCCCATGGCCGGGACCTCGTGACGGTACGAGAAGCCGAAATCCCCCCGCAGGACGCCCCGATTCTTCTCGCCGTGGCCGAAGAGGAAGTACGCGTACTGCACGTGGAGCGGCCGGTCGAAGCCCATGTCCCGGCGGAAGCGCGCCAGGTCCTCCTGGGTGGCGTCGACCGGCATGAGGACGCCCGCCGGGTCCCCCGTCAAGTGGAGCATGAGGAACACGATGAGAAGGACCCCGTTGATGACGATCAGGCCCTGGAGCAGACTCCGGGTGATGTACGCCCGCATGGGTCGCCCCCCGAAGGTTCAGCGGAGCCCCGAGAGGGGAGCCCTCGCCGGATCGTGGACGTCGCGCGTATGCTCGCCGCATTTGGCCCGGCCGTCAAGCCGTCATTGACCTCCACGGCCCGGCGTGTTACCTGTCCTGCACCGTGTCAGGGTCCCTCTCGTAGACCATCCAGCCCCTCGAGGGAGGAGGCACACATGCGCACATGGCTCATCAGCTTGATGGCCCTGGCCTTCGTGGCGGCGGCCAATTCGTCGGTCGCTGCCCCGAAGGGCCAGGTCACGATCGCGCTCACGGGCGAGCCTCTCACGATGGACCCGCACATCCAGTCCGAGTTCATCGGGACCATGATCTGGCCCTGGGCCTGCGACAACTTGATCCAGTCGAAGGGCGAAGAGGGCGGATTCAAGCCCTGGCTCGCCGAGAAGTTCGAGCGCATCGACGCCAAGACGTGGAAATTCACGATCCGCAAAGACGCCAAGTTCTTCGACGGCACCCCCGTCACGGCCGAGGCGGTGAAGTTCTCGCTCGACCGCATCCTCGATCCCAAGGTCAAGAGCCGCCTGGTCGTCTACTTCAAGAGCATCGACCGGGTGGAGACGCCGGACAAGCACACCGCGATTCTGCACTTGAACTCACCCGACAACGGCATCCTGAATCTGCTGCAGCGCTGGGGACACGTCGTCAGCCCGAAGATCAAGGACATGGACTCGGCCGCCGTCTCGCGCGAGCCGCACTGCTCGGGCCCCTACCTCCTCAAGGAGTGGACGAAGGGCCAGCGGATGATCTTCGAAGCCAACCCCGCCTGGTGGGGCAACGCCATGTACCCCAACCGGCCGAAGACCGTCGTCCTGCGCAGCATCAAAGAGAGCACGACCCGGGTGAAGGCACTCATCAGCGATGAGATGGACGTCATCACCGGGGTGGAACCCCACTTCGTCCCCGAGATCAAGGCCAACCCGAACACGGAGGTGGCCGCCGTTCCCAGCGTGCGCATCATGTACGTGGGCTTCTTCACCGGGCACAGCGGCCCCTTCGCCGACGTGCGCGTCCGGCAGGCGGTGAGCCACGCCATCAACTCCGAGGGCATCGTCAAGACCTTCCTGGGCGGCTTCGCCGACCGCTGGCAGCAGATGCTCCACCCCTGGATGTACTCCGGCTACGACCCCAAGATGACCTGGTACGGATACGACCTGGCCAAGGCCCGGCAGCTCCTGAAGGAGGCCGGCTACCCGGACGGCTTCAAGGCGCACCTCTTCGGAGTCTCGGGGCGCTACCCGGCGGACAAGGAGATCTGTGAGGCCCTCGCCGGCATGCTCAAAGAAATCAAGATCGACGCGCCCTGCAACGCGCAGGTCTTCCCGCTCTACCGCCGGACCTTCACGGCCTTCCAGCAGGGAACGCGCAAGGAGCCCGCGCTGTACCTGCAGGCCTTCGGCAACGGAGCGGGCTACACTCCCGTCTCCTTCCGCGGCTTCGCCGCCTGCGGCGGCGCGTGGAGCCCTCATTGCTTCAAGGAGTTCGACGACATGCTGGACAAGGCAGTCGGCACCGCCGACACCGGCGAGCAACAGGGGGCGTACGAGAAGGTGGCCCGCTGGATGCGGGACCACGCCACGCACGTGCCGATCCTGAAAATTCACGAGGTCTGGGGCCTCAACAAGAACGTGGTGTTCCGGGCGAATCACAACGAGAACCTCCCGGCCTGGGAGATCGAGTCGAAGAAGCCCAACTAGCCGTGCCCCTCGCCACGGACCACCCGCGCCTGCCCCAGGCGGAGTACGCCCGCCGCTACGCCGAGGTGCGCCGACGGATGCGCGAGCGGGGGCTGGACGTCCTCATCGTGTACGGCGACTCCGGCAGCCACGGGGGCAATCACGCCAACGTCAAGTACCTCTCGAACTACCAGGACCCGGTGGCGAGCTACCTCGTCGTCCCGCTCCAGGGGGAACCCGCGCTCTACATCTCCAACCGCCTCTACCTTCCCTATGCCCGCCGCATGAGCGTGGTCCCCGAGACCGACGCCGTGGACTACGACCCGGCCGGCAAGGTGGAGCGGCGCATCCGGGAGCTGGGCC
>JBOHPM010000109.1:0-8531 GCA_050731715.1 Candidatus Rokuibacteriota bacterium | reverse complement strand
CTGGTGCGCAAGGTCCTCGTCGAGGAAGCCTCGGCCCTCGAGCGCGAGCTCTACCTGTCGGTCACGCTGGACCGCGCCCGCTCCACCCACGTGGTGATGGCCTCCCAGGCCGGCGGGATGGAGATCGAGGAGGTGGCCGCGCGGAGTCCTGAAAAAATCCTGCGCGAGTGGGCGCATCCCGCGCTGGGCCTCGCCGACTTTCAGGCCCGCCGCCTGGCCTTCGGCCTGGGACTGGCTGGCGAGCGCTTCAAGCAGGGCGCGGCCCTGATCAAGGCGCTCTTCGGCTTCTATCTGGCCAAGGACTGCTCGCTGGCCGAGATCAACCCGCTGGTGACGACGGCCGACGGCCGCGTGCTGGCCCTCGACGCCAAGCTCACCTTCGACGACAACGCGCTCGCTCGACATCCGGAGGTGGCCGCGCTGCGCGACACAGACGAGGAGGATCCACTCGACGTCGAAGCGTCCAAGTACGGCCTCAACTACATCAAGCTCGACGGCGACGTCGGCTGCATGGTGAATGGCGCCGGCCTGGCCATGGCCACCATGGACATCGTCAAGCTGGCCGGCGGCGAGCCGGCCAACTTCCTGGACGTGGGCGGCGGGGCCTCGCCCGAGCAGATCGAGAATGCCTTCCGCATCCTGTCCTCCGACGCCAGAGTCAAGGCGGTGTTCATCAACGTCTTCGGGGGCATCCTGCGCTGCGACCGGCTGGCCGAGGGTGTCATCGCCGCCGTGCGCAAGCTGGGACTACGCCTGCCCGTGGTGGTGCGCATG
This sequence comes from Candidatus Rokuibacteriota bacterium, assembly GCA_050731715.1. Classification (GTDB taxonomy): domain Bacteria; phylum Methylomirabilota; class Methylomirabilia; order Rokubacteriales; family CSP1-6; genus 40CM-4-69-5. The sequence goes on along the minus strand of JBOHPM010000109.1, from coordinate 7,757 downwards.
GAAGGCACGAACGTCGATCTGGGCCAGCGGATGCTCGCCGAGTCGGGCCTCAACTTCACCACCGCCGACGACATGGGCGACGGCGCCCGCAAGGTCGTCGCGCTGGCCCGGGGCCGGACCTGAGCATCCTCGTCGATCGGGCCACGCGCGTCGTCGTCCAGGGGATCACCGGCCGCGAGGGCGCCTTTCACGCCGCGCGCTGCCGCGAGTACGGGACGACCGTGGTGGGTGGGGTGACCCCGGGCAAGGGCGGTACCATTCACGAGGGATTCCCCGTGTGGAACACGGTGGAGGAGGCGGTGCGCCAGGAGCGCGCCGACTGCGCCCTCATCTTCGTGCCGCCGGCGGCCGCCGCCGACGCCATCCTGGAATCCGTGGCGGCCGGGGTGGTCCTGGTCGTGTGCATCACCGAGGGCATCCCGGTGGCCGACCTGGTGCGCGTCAGGCACGCCATCGCGGGCAGTGGCAGCCGGCTCATCGGCCCCAACTGCCCGGGCGTCATCACCCCGGGTGAGGCGAAGATCGGCATCATGCCGGGCCACATCCACCGCCCGGGTCCGGTGGGCGTCGTCTCGCGCAGCGGCACCCTCACCTATGAAGTGGTGGGACAGCTCACCGCGCGGGGCATCGGGCAATCCACCTGCGTGGGCATCGGCGGCGACCCCGTGACGGGAACATCGTTCGTGGACGTGTTGCAGATGTTCGACGCGGACGAGGCCACGCGGGCCATCATGATGATCGGCGAGATCGGGGGCAGCGCGGAGGAAGAGGCGGCCGCCTTCATCAAGGCCCGGGTGGGCAAGCCGGTGGTGGCCTTCATCTGTGGGCAGACGGCGCCTCCTGGGCGCCGCATGGGCCACGCCGGCGCCATCATCTCGGGGGGGACCGGCACGGCCGCCGAGAAGATGCGAGCGCTGGAGGCCGCCGGCGCCACGCTCGTGACGAGCCCGGCCGATATGGGGGCCACCGTGGCCCGGGTGCTGGCGGCATGAGCCCGGCCGAGCGCACCCTGGCCATCATCAAGCCCGACGCCGTCGCCCGGGGCGTGGTCGGCCAGATCATCGTCCGCATCGAGCAGGCCGGATTCAGGATCGCCGCGGCGAAGCTCGTCCACATGAGCCGCGATGAGGCGGCGGGCTTCTATGCCGTGCACCGGGAGCGCCCGTTCTTCCGAAGCCTGTGCGAGTTCATGACCCAGGGGCCCTGCCTGCCCATGGTGCTGGAGGGCGACCACGTCATCCAGCGCTGGCGGGAGGTCATGGGGGCGACGGACCCGCACAAGGCCGCGCCGGGCACGATCCGGGCAGACTTCGCCACCTCGATCGAGGCCAACGCTGTTCATGGCTCCGATTCGCCGGAGTCGGCGGCCCTCGAGATCCCCTACTTCTTTTCCAGCTTCGAGATCTACCCGCGCTGACGCCCGATCGGTTTAACGCCACACTGGGGAATCGCGAGCGGTGGTCGACGCTGGGCGCCGTCATCTTCGGCACCGCCGGCTGCACCGTGCTGGGCGTGGTCCTGACCGCCCGCACCGGTGAGCTGCTCTGGCTGTTCCTCGGCGTGCCGCCCACGCTGGCCCTGCTGCTGATGGCCCGCTTCGCGCCCGTCGGCTACCGGTTAGGGCCGGAGGGTGTGTCCGTCGAGCGACGGGCGGGACAGAAGGTGATCCCCTATCGGGACATCCGCTCGGTCGATCGCCTCATACGGCCTCTCACCGGCCTAAGCATGACGGCCTCCAACGGCATCTTCGGACGCTTCGGGCACTTCTGGAACATGACGCTGGGCTTCTATCGGCTCTTCCTCACCGACCGCGACAACCTGGTGTGGCTGCAGACCACGCAGGGCTGGGTCGGGCTGTCCCCAGACCGGCCCGACGAGTTTGTCGAGCGGCTGCGCGCGCGGCTGTAAGAAGGGTAGCTTTCTGCGATCATCTGTGCGAGGAGGGGCCATGCCCGGGATCTCCAAGGTCCTCGTCGCCAATCGGGGTGAGATCGCCGTGCGCGTCATGCGGGCCTGCCGCGACCTCGGTTTCGGCACCGTGGCCGTCTTCTCCGAGGCCGACCGGGGGGCGCTGCACGTGCTCATGGCCGATGAGGCGTACCCGATCGGGCCGGCCCCGGCCCGGGAGAGCTATCTGTCCATCGAGCGCGTCGTGCGCGCCGCCAAGGCCGCGGGCGCTGACGCCGTCCACCCCGGGTACGGCTTCCTCGCCGAGAACGCGGCCTTCGCCGAGGCCTGCGCGGAGGCCGGCCTGACGTTCGTGGGGCCGCCCCCGGCGGCGATCCGGACGATGGGCGACAAGACGGCGGCCCGGCGGCTGGCTCGCCAGCTCGGCATTCCCACGGTGCCCGGCACCCTGGAGCCGGTGACCAGCGACGACGACGCTCGGCGCGTGGCGGAGGAAATCGGGTTCCCCATCATGATCAAGGCTGCCCTGGGCGGCGGCGGCAAGGGGATGCGGCTCGTCCGTCGGCTGGAGGAACTGGAGCCGGCCCTGCGCCTGGCCCGCGGCGAAGCCGGCAGCGCGTTCGGTGACGCCTCCGTCTACCTCGAGCGCGCTCTTGCCGAGCCGCGCCACATCGAAGTGCAGGTGATGGCCGACACGCACGGCCACGTCGTCCACCTGGGCGAGCGCGAGTGCTCGATCCAGCGCCGCCACCAGAAGCTCGTGGAAGAGTGTCCTTCCCCCCTCGTGGACGTTGGGCTCCGCGAGCGTCTGGGCGAGGCCGCCTGTCGCCTCGCCCGGGCGTCCGGCTACATCAATGCGGGGACGGTCGAGTTTCTGATGGACGCCGACGGCGGCGTGCACTTCCTCGAGATGAACACCCGGCTGCAGGTAGAGCACCCGGTGACCGAGCTCGTCACCGGCCGGGATCTCGTCTGCGATCAGCTCCGCATCGCGGCCGGCGAGCCGCTGGGCTACGCCCAGGACGACGTCGGCTGGCGGGGCGCGGCCATCGAGTGCCGGATCAACGCCGAGGATCCCTTCGCGGGCTGGCTGCCCTCGCCGGGCACCATCACCACGCTGAAGACGCCGGCTGGCCCCGGGGTCCGGGAGGACTCCGGCGTCTACGAGGGCTGCACGGTGCCGCGCCACTACGACACGCTGCTTGCCAAGCTGATCGTGTGGGGCGCTGACCGGATGGCGGCCATCGATCGCATGGCCCGGGCGCTGGCCGAGTACCGCATCGTCGGCGTGAAGACCACGCTTCCAATTCTGGAATTGATCGTGGGCCATCCGGACTTCCGGGCCGGCCGGCTCTCGACGGGATTCGTCGAGCGCATCATGCCCGATCGCGGGCCATCCCCGGGGGGCCTGGCGCCGATCGCCATCATCGCCGCGGTTCTGGCGCGCTACGAAGGGCTCGGACGCGGCGTGCTCCAGCCCCCACCACCGAGCCCCTGGCGCTGGGGCCCCCCAGGCTGGACCGGCGGGCGCCGTCCCGGGACGGAGCCGAGATGAGAATGTCCGAGATGATGTTCGAGTCAATCAATCGGTCTAACAGAGCGCAGCCGCGCCCGCCGAGGGCAGGCCACCCACGCTCCAAGCCCAGCACGCGGTCCCCGCTACAACAATGAAGTTTGTGGCCACGATCGCCGATCGGGTAGAGCCCGTCGACATCACGGGGGCCGACGGCGCCTACCGCGTGACCATCGGCGATCGGGTCTGGGAGGTCGATGCCCGCGTGACCGCGCGGCACGCCTACTCGCTCCTGGTCGACGGCGTCTCCTACGTGGCCGACGTGAGCGAGCGGGAGGGTGTCAGCGTCGTCCAGGTCGGTGGTGAACGCTTCGCGGTGCAGGTGGAGGAGCACGCGCGCTACACGATTCGCACCCGAGGCGGCTTGACCACCCAGCGCGGCGCCCACACGCTCGCGGCACCCCTTCCCGGTCGGATCACCCACGTGGCGGTGAAGCCCGGGGATGCCGTGGCGCCGGGCGACACCCTCGTCGTCATCGAGGCCATGAAGATGGAGAACGAGTTCAAGGCGTCGGCCGCGGGCCGGGTGGTCGAGGTGCGGGTGGTGGTCGGGCAGGCCGTGAACGCCGGCGATGTACTATTGGTCCTCGGGCCATGAACGGCCAGGCCATCGTGTTTCGCGACGTCAACAAGTTCTTCGGCAAGCTGCACGTCCTGCGCGACGTCAACCTCACCGTGGCCTCTGGCGAAGTCGTGGTGGTATGCGGGCCGTCCGGCTCCGGCAAGAGCACCCTCATCCGGTGTGTCAACGCCCTGGAGCGCGTGCAGGCCGGAGAGATCGTCGTGCTCGGTCAGACCATCACCGATGGCCGCACCAACCTCTCCCAGCTCAGGAGCCAGGTGGGTATGGTGTTCCAGTCCTTCAACCTCTTCCCCCACATGACGGCGCTGGAGAACATCATGCTGGCGCCGCGGAAAGTCCGGAAGCTCTCCCACGCCGAGGCCGAGAAGATCGCCCGGGGCCTCCTCGAGCGGGTCGGCTTGCGGGACAAGGCCGTGGGCTATCCTGCCAATCTCTCGGGCGGTCAGCAGCAGCGGGTGGCCATCGCCCGGGCCCTGGCCATGCAGCCCCGGATCATGCTCTTCGACGAGCCCACCTCGGCCCTCGATCCCGAGATGATCAACGAGGTGCTCGACGTCATGACCACCCTGGCCCGGGACGGCATGACCATGATGTGCGTCACCCACGAGATGGGGTTTGCCCGCCGGGTCGCCCACCGGGTCGTCTTCATGGACGAAGGGCAGGTGGTGGAAGAGGGCAAGCCGGACGAGTTCTTCTCGTCGGCGAAGTCGGACCGTGGTCGGCAGTTCCTGTCCAAGATCCTCACACACTAGGAGGCCTCGATGAAGCGCATGGTTGCCCTCGTCCTTGCCCTCGTCGTCACGCTGGCCGCGGGGCCGGCGCTGGCCCAGGACACGCTGGGAAAGATCAAGAACAGCGGCGTCCTGACCATCGGTACCCGCACCGGCTCACCGCCCTTCGCCTATGTCAACAAGAGCAACGAGTGGGTCGGGTTCTCCATCGACCTGGTGGAGATGCTCATCAAGCCCGAAGTGGAAAAGGCCGTCGGGCGGCCGGTCAAGATCGAGAAGAAGGAGGCCACGCCGCCCACCCGCATCCCCCTGCTCAGCTCCAACGCCGTCGACCTGATCGCCGGCACCATGACCGACACGGCCGAGCGTCGGCAGTCGGTCGATTTCAGCCTGACCTTCTTCTACACCGGCGCCCAGTTCATGGTGAAGAAGGGGAGCCCCGTCAAGTCCATCAACGACATCGGTGGCAAGCGCATCGCTGCCCAGCAGGGCTCGACCAACGCCAAGATCATTCGCGAGAAGTATCCGCAGGCCCAGCTCCGCGAGTTCCCCGACCAGCCGGCGGCCTTCCAGGCCCTCACCCAGGGGCAAGTCGACGCGTACACCAACGACGGCATCCAGCTCTACGGCCTCAAGGGCAAAGCCCCGAACCCGGGCGACTGGGACGTGGTCGGCGACTTCTACTCGGAGGAGCCCTACGGCATGGCCATGCGCAAGGGTGACGCCGCATTCAAGGCCGCCGTCGACGCCGGGCTGCGCAAGGGCCTGGAGGGCGGCAAGTACTTCGAGATCTACGACAAGTGGTTCGGCCCCAAGGGCGAGCTGCCGTATCCGATGACGCCCCAGGTGAAGGCCTATCTGCTGAAGCAGGTCGGCAAGTAGCGGCTGATCCGACGGCGTGAGCTACACGTTCAACTGGAGTGTGCTCTGGAGCGGCCAGTCAGGGGCCTGGCTGCTCCAGGGCCTGCTCACCACGGTGCAGATCTCGGCGCTGGCCTGGCTGCTGGCGATCGCGCTGGGGATCGTCGCGGGCGCGCTGCGAACGGTGGCGTTCCTGCCGTTGCGCTGGACGGCGACCTTCTACGTGGAATTCTTCCGCAACGTGCCACTGCTGGTGTGGATGTTCTTCTGGTACTTCGGGGTGCCGCCCCTGCTGCCCCGCCCGGTCCAGGACTGGCTCTACGACCACGGCGCCGAGTTCTGGGCCGGGATGTTCGCGCTGGGGGTCTACCACGGCGCGCGCTTCAGCGAGGTGATCCGCTCCGGCATCCAGTCGATTCCGCGCACCCAGTTCGAGGCGTCGCAGGCCATCGGGCTGACCACCTTCCAGGCCTATCGGCTGATCATCCTGCCCGTCGCGCTCCGCCTCATCGTGCCCCCCGCCACCAGCGAATCGTTGAATCTCCTGAAGAACTCCTCGGTGGCCCTGACCATCAGCGTGGCCGAGCTGACCTTCCAGACCCGGCAGATCGAGACGTACACGGCCCGGGCCATCGAGGCCCTGACCGCGGGCACCCTGATCTACCTCGTGCTCTGCGTGTCGATCGCGACCATCATGGCCCGCGTCGAGCGTCATTACGCCATTCCCGGGCTCATCGCTCGGGTGGGACCGGGGTAGCGGTGGACGTGGGCGTCATCGTCAACAACTTCCAGTTCCTCGTCCTCCAGGGACTGATCGGGATCGGCCCGTTCATCGGCGGCACCCTGCGGCTGGCCATCCCGGCCATGATCCTGGGATTCCTGCTCGGCATCTTCATCGGCCTGGCCCGCCTGGCCGGACAGCCATGGATCCGGATGCCGGCCACGGCGTACGTCGAGTTCTTCCGCGGGGTGCCGCTGGTCATGGTCATCTTCTGGATCTGGTTCGTCATCCCCCAGCTGCTGCGGCTACCCATTCCCGAGTACGGGGTGGCCCTCACCGCGTTCGTCGTCTTCGAGGCGGCGTACTTCGGCGAGATCGTGCGGGCCGGCATCCAGTCGGTGCCGCGGGGGCAGGTGGAGGCGGCGACCGCGCTGGGCCTGACGGCGACGAAGACGATGATCCACGTGGTGCTGCCCCAGGCCCTGCGCAACATGGTGCCCTCGCTGGTCACCCAGATGATCGTGCTCTTCAAGGACACCTCGCTGGCCTCCATCATCGGCTATGTCGACCTCACCAAGGCCGCCCAGATCGTCAACAACCGGGAGATCCGCCCCTTCGAGCTCTACCTGTTCATCGCCGTCGTGTACTGGATCTTCACGTATTCGATGTCGCGCCTGGCCCGGCGCTTCGAGCGTCAGCCCGGCCTGGCCTGAGCGCGCGACAGGGGAGAGGACGCATGGCCGGCACCTCGGCACCCAGCTTCTTCGAGACCGTCAACACCTACTTCGACAAGGCGGCCGCGCTGACCGACTACCCACCCGGGCTGCTCGAGCAGATCAAGGGGTGCAGCAGCGTGTATGCCGTCCAGTTCCCGGTGCGCACCTCGCGCGGCTACGAGGTCTTCTCCGGCTGGCGAGTGCAGCACAGCCACCACCGCCTCCCCGTCAAGGGCGGCATCCGCTTCGCGCCGACTGTGGATGAAGACGAGATCAAGGCCCTGGCCGCGCTGATGACCTACAAGTGCGCGATCGTCGACGTACCGTTCGGCGGGGCCAAGGGCGGCGTGCGCCTGGACACCAAGAAGTACTCGGTCGAGGAGCTCGAGCAGATCACCCGGCGGTATACGGCCGAGCTCATCCAGAAGAACTTCATCGGTCCCGGCCTGGACGTGCCGGCCCCTGACTACGGCACCGGGCCCCGCGAGATGGCCTGGATCTACGACACCTACTCGGCCTTCCATCCCGGGGCCATCGACGCCATGGCCTGCGTGACCGGCAAGCCGGTGACCCAGGGCGGAATCCGGGGCCGCGTGGAGGCGACGGGGCGCGGCGTCACCTTCGCCCTTCGTGAAGCCTGCGCGGTGAAGGAGGACATGAAGGC
>JBOHPM010000108.1:0-8540 GCA_050731715.1 Candidatus Rokuibacteriota bacterium | reverse complement strand
CGAGTAGGCCCATGCGGGACATCATCGCGTTGGCGTGCACGGGGTGTCAGCGGCGGAACTACACCACGACGAAGAACAAGCGGACCCATCCTGACCGGCTGGAGCTGAAGAAGTTCTGCCGGTGGTGCCGTAAACACACGCCGCACCGCGAGACCAAGTAGTGGATAGGGGTGTAGCTCTAACGGCTAGAGCACCGGACTCCAAATCCGGGGGATGGGGGTTCGAATCCCTCCACCCCTGCCATCATTCCGTGGGATCAGCGCGATGGGCGTAGTGGCGCGCATTCGCGAATTCGTGCAGGAGGTCATGGTCGAGTTCCGCAAGGTGACGTGGCCGAGCCGGGCTGAGCTCATGAACTCGACGACCGTGGTGATCGTCGTCACGGTGGTCCTGGCCTTGTTCCTGGGGGGTGTCGATATCGCCCTCGCCCGCGTGGTGGAAAGGATCCTGCGATGACCAGTGAGGGGACGACCACGAGCGCCGCCCGGCAGTGGTTCGTCGTCCACACCTATTCCGGTTTCGAGAACAAGGTGGCGGAGGCGATCCAGTCACGCGCGAAGATCTTCGGCATGGCCGACCGGATCACCCGGGTGCTCGTGCCCACCGAGAAGGTGGTGGAGGTTCGCAACAAGCAGAAGCGGGAGACCGAGCAGAAGTTCTTCCCCGGCTACGTGCTCGTCGAGATGGAGCTGACCGATGAGACGTGGCAACTGGTCCGCTCCACGCCCAAGGTCACGGGATTCGTGGGCTCGGGCTCGCGGCCGGTGGCCCTCTCGGCCGATCAGGTCGACGAGATCATGCGGCAGATGGAGGCGGGTGCGGAGAAGCCGAAGCCGAAATCCGTGTTCCAGCGGGGGGACAAGGTGCGGGTGATCGACGGGCCCTTCGTGAACTTCCAGGGCATGGTGGAGGACATCAACCCCGAGCGCGGGCGGATGAAGGTGGTGGTCCCGGTCTTCGGCCGGCCCACGCCGGTCGAGCTCGAGTACTACCAGGTGGAGCGGATCTGATGGACGGTTCACGATGAAGAAGGTCCAGGCGGTCGTGAAGCTTCAGATTACCGCCGGCAAGGCCAACCCCTCGCCCCCGGTGGGACCGGCGCTCGGTCAGCACGGCGTCAACATCATGGAGTTCTGCAAGGGTTTCAACGCGCAGACCCAGGGGCAGGAGGGATTGATCCTGCCGGTGGTGGTGACGATCTACGCCGACCGTTCCTTCACGTTCGTGATCAAGACCCCGCCGGCGGCCGTGCTGCTCAAGCGAGCGGCTGGCATCGCCAAGGCTTCTCCGGTGCCGCACAAGGAGAAGATCGGCAAGGTCACCCGGCAGCAGGTACGGGAGATCGCCCAGACGAAGCTGGTCGACCTCAACACCGTGTCCCTCGACTCCGCCATGCGGATCATCGAAGGGACGGCCCGGAGCATGGGCATCGATGTGATTTAGCGCGTCGCAGGACGTCGCGGGGCCGGGGGCCCCGCCGTTCGAGACGAGCATAAGAGGGTTAGCGAAGTCGAGGAGCGACGACATGGCGACGGTGGTAGGCAAACGCGCGAGCAAGCGGTACGTCACGGCGGCGGCCAAGGTTCAGCCCGAGCAGGCGTACTCGGTCGAGGAGGCCCTCCGCCTCCTCAAGGAGATGCCGGCCGCCAAGTTCGACGAATCGGTGGATCTGAGCTTTCGACTGGGCGTGGATCCCAAGCACGCCGACCAGATGGTCCGTGGCGCGGTGGTGCTCCCGCACGGCATCGGCAAGACCGTACGGGTGGCCGTGTTCGCCAAGGGGGAGAAAGAGCGCGAGGCTCGGGAGGCCGGCGCCGATATCGTCGGGGCCGAGGACCTGGTGGAGCGCGTCCAGGGCGGCTTCATGGACTTCGACACGACCATCGCGACCCCGGATCTGATGGGTCAGGTGGGCCGTCTGGGCAAGGTCCTGGGGCCGCGGGGACTCATGCCGAACCCCAAGCTCGGCACGGTGACGTTCGATGTCGCGCGAGCCGTGCGCGAGGCCAAGGCCGGCAAGGTGGAGTTCCGCGTCGACAAGGCCGGGAACGTCCACGTGCCCGTCGGCAAGCGATCGTTCGAGGCCGAGAGCCTCATCGCCAATGCCCTGGCCCTGATCGAAGCGATCGTGCGCGCCCGCCCGGCGTCGGCCAAGGGGAACTATCTCCGGTCGCTGACGGCATCGACCACGATGGGGCCGGGCATTCCCATTGACGCCCAGCGCACGGCCAACCTGTTCAAGAAGGCATAGGGAGCCACGCGTGCCGACGCAGGAGAAGGTAGCGGCGGTCGAAGACCTGAAGACACGCCTGGGCGGCGCCAAGGCGGTGGTGCTCACCGAATACCGCGGGCTGACGGTGCAACAGGTCAGCGAGCTGCGCCGGCAGTTGCGGGCTGTCGCGGCGCAGTACAAGGTCGTGAAGAACCGCCTGGCGCGCCTGGCGGTCGCGTCGTCCGATCTCAAGATCCTCGGTCCGCAGCTGACCGGGCCTACCGGCCTCGTTGTCTCGCGGGAGGATCCGGTGGCCCTCGCCAAAGCGCTGGCCGCCTTCACCAGGACCCACCAGGCCCTGACGATCAAGGGCGGATACATTGACGGCCAGGCGGTGGACGCCGGGGCCCTCAAGGCGCTGGCCGATTTGCCGTCGCGCGAGGCGCTCCGCAGTCAGCTTGTGGGCGCTCTGCAGGGGCCGCTGGCTCAGCTGGTGGGACTGTTGACTGCTCCCCAGCGCGAGCTCGCGTTCGTCCTGTCCGAGCGCGGCAAAGCCGCCGCCGCTGAAGCCGGAGACGGCACGAGCTCGTGATTGGAAGGAAGAAGAAGCCCCTCGGGATTCGCGGTGGGGCACGGGCGGTGGTCGCAACGCTGATCGGGTGAGCGGAAAACTGCCGCGGGTGATCGCGGCGGGGTGCGGGCGGGTGCGAGCCCGGGTGCCCGCACCCTGATAAAGGAGAACAGGAATGGCCACGATCGAGGAACTGGCTGAACAGCTCGACAAGCTCTCGCTGCTGGATGCCGCCAAGCTCTCCAAGCTGCTGCAAGAGAAGTGGGGAGTCTCGGCGGCCGCGCCCGTCGCTGTCGCCGCTGGCGGTGGCGCCATGGGAGCAGCCGGCGGGGCTCCGGCGGCGGAAGAGAAGACGGAGTTCGACGTTGTCCTCGGAGCCGCCGGGGACAAGAAGATCCAGGTGATCAAGGTGGTCCGCGAGCTGACGGGCCTGGGCCTCAAGGAGGCCAAGGACCTTGTGGACGGCGCGCCCAAGGCGGTCAAGGAGAAGGTGACCAAGGCTGAGGCCGAGGAGATGAAGAAGAAGCTGGAGGAACAGGGCGCGACGGTACAGGTGAAGTAACGAGGCGTAGAGACCCCTCCGACCAAGGAGAGGATATGGCAGGGACTATCCAGTGCGGGCGCCGCAGCCGTAAGGACTTCGGCAAGATCCCGTCGATCGTCGAGATTCCGAACCTCATCGAGGTTCAGAAGCGGTCCTACGAGACCTTTCTCCAGAAGGACGTGTCGCCTGAGCGGCGGGAGGAGATCGGTCTGCAAGCGGTGTTCAAGTCGGTGTTCCCTATCGCCGATTACAACGACAACGCGTTGCTGGAGTTCGATTCGTACCACTTCGGCGAGCCCAAGTACACGGTCGAGGAATGCCACGACCGGGGGATGACCTTTGCGATTCCCTTGAAGGTCACGCTGCGGCTGGTGGTCTTCGATCACGACAAGGAGGCCAAGACGCGGACCATCCGTGAGCAGCGAGGCCAGGAGGTCTACCTGGGTGAGCTGCCGCTGATGACCGACAAGGGGACGTTCATCATCAACGGTACCGAGCGGGTCGTCGTCAGCCAGCTGCAGCGTTCGGCGGGCGTGTTCTTCGACGACGACAAGGGCAAGACGCTGGCCTCGGGCAAGCCCCTGTACTCGGCGCGGGTCATCCCCTATCGGGGCTCGTGGGTGGAGTTTGACTTCGACGCCAATGAGGTGCTCCACGTCCGGGTCGACCGGCGGCGGAAGATGCTGGCCACGGCGTTTCTGCGCGCCTTCTACTTCCTGGAGAAAGGCGTCATCCTGTCCGACGAGGAGATCCTCGGTCAGTTCTACGGCGGCGAAGAGGTGCTCGCGATCGAGGGCGGCAACGTGTGGGTCCGGTTCGACGCCGAGGCTCACGTGGGAGCCAAGGTCGCGGAGGACGTCAAGCCTGCCCGCCATCGCGAGCCCCTGATCACGGCCGGCAAAGTCCTGACCGCCAAGCTGGCCGAGAAGCTGGTCGAGGCCAGCGTGGAACGGATCGCCCTGCGAGCCGAGGCTCTGGTCGGCCGTCGTACCGCCTCGCGGATCGTGGACACCGAGAGTGGCGAGGTGCTGGTCGAGACCAACACCGAGCTCACGTCGACCCTGCTGTCCCAGGTCATGAGCCGGCGGGTGGCGCCGTTCAAGCTCCTGATCGTGGCCGCCGGCAAGGTCGACGCATCCATCTACGAGACCTTTGCCAAGGACGCGTTCAAGAACCCCGACGAGGCCCTGGTGGAGATCTACCGGCGGCTGCGACCGGGGGACCCCCCGACCATCGACTCGGCGCGGGCCCTGTTCCGCGGCATGTTCATGGATGTCCGGCGCTATGACCTGGCCCGGGTTGGCCGGTTCATGATCAACAAGAAGCTGGGGATCGATGCGCCCCTCAGCATCAAGACCCTGCGCAGCGAGGACGTGGTCTTCGTCATTCGTCACCTGCTGATGGTCAAGCTCGGCACCAAGCCGACTGACGATATCGATCACCTTGGCAACCGCCGCGTACGCTCGGTCGGCGAGCTGCTGGAGAATCAGTTCCGAGTGGGCCTGACCCGGATGGAGCGGGCGGTGAAGGAGCGGATGTCCATCTCGGACATCGCCCAGCTCATGCCGCACGACCTCATCAATGCCAAGCCGGTGTCGGCGGTGGTGAAGGAGTTCTTCGGGTCGTCCCAGCTCAGCCAGTTCATGGATCAGACCAATCCCCTGGCCGAGCTGACCCACAAGCGGCGCCTGTCCGCCCTGGGCCCTCGGGGCCTCTCCCGGGAGCGGGCCGGCTTCGAGGTGCGCGACGTTCACCCCACCCATTACGGCCGCATCTGCCCGATCGAGACCCCGGAGGGGCCGAACATCGGGTTGATCTCCTCGCTGTCGACCTATGCCCGCACCAACGAATTCGGCTTCATCGAAACGCCCTACCGGCGCGTCGTCGGCGGCCGGGTCACCGACGAGATCGTGTTCCTGACCGCTCTGGAGGAAGAGCAGTACGTCATCGCGCAGGCCAACGCCGAAGTGGACCGCAGCGGGCGCTTCGTGCAGGAGCGGGTGTCGGCCCGCAAGAGCGGCGAGTTCCGCATGGTTCCCCCGGAAGAGCTGCACTTCATGGACGTCTCCCCCAAGCAGCTGGTGTCAGTGGCCGCCTCGCTGATTCCCTTTCTGGAAAACGACGATGCCAACCGGGCGCTCATGGGTTCCAACATGCAGCGCCAGGCGGTGCCGCTCCTGCAACCGGAGGCGCCCGTGGTCGGCACCGGCATGGAGCACGTGGTGGCGCGGGACTCGGGCTCGGTGGTGGTGGCCAAACGGCCGGGGGTGGTGGAGTACGTCTCGGCCGATCGCATCGTGGTGCGGGCGGAGAGCCGTGGCCGGAAGACCGACCCGGTGCAGGATCTGCCGCTGGACATCTACAACCTGACGAAGTACCGGCGCTCCAACCAGAACACCTGTATCAACCAGAAGCCCATCGTACGCAAGACCCAGCGTCTGCAAGCCGGCGAGGTCGTGGCCGACGGACCGGCCACCGATCAGGGCGAGCTGGCCCTGGGACGCAACGTGCTGGTCGCCTTCATGCCCTGGGGCGGCTACAACTTCGAGGACGCCATCCTGGTCTCGGAGCGGCTCGTCAAGGACGATCGCTTCACCTCCATCCACATCGAGGAGTTCGAGATCCAGGCCCGGGACACCAAGCTGGGCAAGGAGGAGATCACCCGGGACATCCCGAACGTATCGGAGGAAGCCCTCAAGGACCTGGACGACTCGGGCATCGTTCGCATCGGGGCCAAGGTCAAGGCCGGCGACATCCTGGTCGGCAAGATCACGCCCAAGGGCGAGACCCAGCTGACGCCGGAAGAGAAACTGCTGCGGGCGATCTTCGGCGAAAAGGCCGGCGACGTGCGCGATACCTCGTTGACCGTGCCGCCGGGCATCGAAGGCACGGTAGTGGACGTGAAGGTGTTTTCTCGGCGCGGGGTGGACAAGGACGAACGGGCCAAGTCGATCGAAGAGGAGGAGATCGCCCGTCTGGAGAAGGACTATCAGGATGAGATCGCCATGGTCGAGATGGAGCGCGACCAGAAGCTCAAGAACCTCCTGGTCGGCAAGACCTCGCTGGCGGAGCTGTTCGACCCCATCAACAAGACCAAGCGAGTGACCAAGAAGAGCGATCGCATCCAGCGCGAGGATCTCGACAACTTCTCCTGGAACGAGCTCAAGAAGGTCAAGGTCAAGGAGGACGAGGGCCTCGGCCTGCTGGTGAAGAAGATCGAGGAGCTGGCCGAGGAGCAGATCGCCATCTACGACTCCATGCTGGAAGAGCGCATCGGCCGGCTGCGCCGGGGCGATGACCTGCCCCCCGGCGTGATCAAGATGGTGAAGGTGTACGTGGCCGTGAAGCGCAAGCTGTCGGTCGGCGACAAGATGGCCGGCCGGCACGGCAACAAGGGCGTGGTGTCCAAGATCCTTCCCGAGGAGGACATGCCGTACTTGCCCGACGGCACGCCGGTGGAGATCGTGCTGAATCCGCTGGGCGTGCCCTCGCGGATGAACGTGGGCCAGATCCTCGAGACCCACCTGGGGTGGGCGGGACGCGCCCTGGGTTTGTGGCTGGCCAGCCCGGTGTTCGATGGGGCGACCGAGGAGGAGATCAAGGAGCACCTCAGACAGGCCGGTCTCCCGCAGACGGGTAAGACTATCCTCTACGACGGCCGAACCGGCAAACGGTTCCACCAGGAGGTCACCGTCGGGCAGATCTACATCATGAAGCTGGCCCACCTGGTCGACGACAAGATGCACGCCCGCTCGATCGGCCCGTACTCCCTCGTCACCCAGCAGCCATTGGGCGGCAAGGCCCAGTTCGGCGGCCAACGCTTCGGGGAGATGGAGGTATGGGCCCTGGAGGCCTATGGGGCTGCCCACACGCTCCAGGAGATGCTCACCGTCAAGTCCGACGACGTGGAGGGGCGGAACCGGATCTACGAGGCGATCGTCAAGGGCGAGAACTTCCTGGAACCCGGCACGCCGGAGTCGTTCAACGTGCTGGTCAAGGAACTACAGAGCCTGGCCCTCGACGTGGAACTGGTGACCAAGGATGGCAAGAAGGCGCCGTGAGAGAACGGGACACACCCACGATGCGTACCGTACGGGTTGAACGGGCGAGCCGCGGCCCGGCGCCTAGCGGACCGGCCACGCGCACTGGACGCGCGAGCCGCGACGATGCGCGCCCAGAGCAGGCCGGCGGTGCCACTCGCTCCTCGGAGCAGGCCACCCACGGCCTTACCCGAGCACACCGACCCCGCTACAAAGGAGAGTGCGAATGCTGACGGATCGGCCTTTCGGCAGCCTGATCAGGGAGGAGAAGCCCACCAAGGACCTCTGGGGCATCCTCGATCGGCATGCGAAGCCCATCACGTTTGACGCGATCCGGATCAAGCTGGCCTCGCCGCAGAAGATCCGCGATTGGTCGCACGGCGAGGTGAAGAAGCCCGAGACCATCAACTACCGGACGTTCAAGCCCGAGCGGGACGGGTTGTTCTGCGCCCGCATCTTCGGCCCCACCAAGGACTACGAGTGCGCCTGCGGCAAATACAAGCGCATGAAGTTTGCCGGCGTCGTCTGTGACAAGTGCGGCGTCGAGGTCACGCGAGCCCGGGTGCGGCGCGAGCGTATGGGCCACATCGAGCTGGCCTCACCGGTCAGCCACGTATGGTTCTTCAAGGGCCTCCCCAGCCGTATCGGTCAGCTCCTGGACATGTCGTTGCGCGAGCTGGAAAAGATCCTGTACTTCGAGGAGTACGTCGTCCTCGAGAGCAAGTTGTCCGAGACGAAGACCGCCGCGATCAAGAAGAAGGACCTGATGTCGGTGGACAAGGCTCGCAAGCTGCTCGACGAGCACGGCGCCGATGCCCTCAAGGTCGGGATGGGCGCCGAAGCCATCCGGGAGTTGCTGCGGGACCTCGATCTGGACGGCCTGGCCCGGGATCTCCGGGCTCAGATGCTCGGCGAGACATCGGTGCAGAAGCGCAAGAAGATCGTCAAGCGCCTCAAGGTCATTGAGGCGTTTCTCAAGTCCGGGAACCAGCCGGAGTGGATGATCCTCGAGGTCGTTCCGGTCATCCCTCCCGAGCTGCGGCCCCTGGTGCCGCTGGACGGCGGCCGCTTCGCCACCTCGGACCTCAACGATCTGTACCGGCGGGTGATCAACCGCAACAACCGGCTGAAGCGGCTCATGGACCTCAAGGCCCCCGAGATCATCATCCGCAA
>JBOHPM010000107.1:0-8546 GCA_050731715.1 Candidatus Rokuibacteriota bacterium | reverse complement strand
GCATCTCGTCACGGGCAGTCCCCTGGGAGAGCACCTGACCCACGGCGAGCAGCGTCGTCGTCTCCCGCAGCCGCTCCTGGGCCTCCGCGTAGAGCCGCTTCGTCTCCAGGGCCAGGGCCAGCTGCCCAGCGATGGCGGCGGCCAGGGCCACCTGCGAGGACTGGAAGGGCGTCACGCGCTCGCAGTAGTCGAGGGTCAGCAGGCCGATGACCTGGTTCTGATGGATGAGGGGCACGAGGAGACAGGACTTCTGGCGAAAGGTCTCGACCCATTCGAGCGGAAGCTGCTCGGCCCGGCTGGAGGCGTCCTCGACGATGACGGGCCCGCGCGTCTCCATGGCCCGGGCCCGGGCGGGCACGTCGGCGGGCGCGTAGGGCGCCCGGCGCAGGAAGGCCTCCCACATGGCCCGATCGGCGTGGCCATCGGCGAACTGGGAGGTCAAGGGCACGAGTCGCTGGCCCTCGCCGTGCTCGATCGTGCAGCGATCCACCTGGCAGGCCTGGGCGATCTTGATGGCGACCCGCTTGAGGAGCTGGCGGGGATCGAGCGTGGAGTTCAGGATCTCCACCACCTCCAGGAGCGCGCGGGTCTCGTCCAGACGCCGGGTGGTGTCGCTGTAGAGCCGAGCGTGCTCGAGCGCGATCGCGGCCTGGGCGGCGAAGCTCTCCAGCAGGCTCTCCTCGTCGGGAGTGAACTGGAACGGGCCCGGCCCGAGCAAGGTCAGCACGCCGAGCAGCGAATCCTGGAGCAGGAGGGGCACGCCGAAGAAGCTCGTGATGCCGTGCTGCGCCGTCCACGCCTGGGCCAGGATGCGCGGGTCGGCGCCGACGTCGACAACGGCGAGGGGGCGACGGTGGACGGCGATCCAGCCGGCGGCGCCCTCACCGAAGGCCAGGGTGGTCAGGGGAAAATCCGCGCCAGCGTTCTCATCGGAGAAGGCCCCGATCCGGAGCGTGCGAGCGCTCTCGTCGGCGATCCAGAACGCGACGATGGGGCCCCGCATCAGCTCGGCGGCCGCGCGCGCGATCGTCCGCAGCACTTCCCCGGTGTCGAGCGAGGAGGACACGATGCGATTCACGGTGGCCAGCGTGTGCAGTCGCTTGCTCCGCGCCTCCAGCATCTCGTGCAGCCGGGCATTGTCGATGGCGATGGCCGCCTGGGTGGCCAGGCTCTCCAGCACGGCGAGATCGTCGGGGCTGAACAGCGGCGCCTCCCCGCCAACGCGCGACAGTGTGAGGACGCCGAGAAAGCGCTCGCCCAGATGCAGCGGGTGGGCCAGGAACCGGGTGAACCCCAGGGCGACGTAATCGGGTCGGGCCTGGGGCGAGGAGGCATAGTCGTTGATCAGCAGCCCCCGTCGTTGCGCGGCGCAGGAGCCGGTGACCCCGTGGCCGAGGACCACCTGCCGGTCGAAACGGGCCCGATCGCTCCAGGCGCAGGGCATCAGGGCACCCTGGTCGTCCACGAGGTGGACGACCACTTCGGCGGCGAAGAGGCTACCGGCCCGGTCGATCACGAGGCCCAGCAGCCGATCGAGGTTCAGCTCGGCGGCGAACTCGCGCTCGACCTCGGCCAGCGTCTCGATCTGGGCCCGGCGGGCCGCCTCCAGCGAGTACAGGCGGGAGTTTTCCAGGGCCAGCGCCGCCTGGGCGGCGAAGGCCTCGGCCAGGCGCACGTCCTCGGGGCCGAAGACCCGGCCCGCCCGGTCCGTCACCCCCAGCGCGCCGATCACGCGATCGTGCACGCGCAGCGGCACCGCCATCACCGAGCGGTAGGCGGCGCGCTCGACATGCGCGCGGAGCTCGCTGGTCAGGGTGATGGCTGGATCGCTCAACACGTCGGGGCTCGACACCGTGCGGCGTTCCCGCACGGCTAGCCCGGCCACGCCCTCGCCCCGCAGGAGCGTGGCCTGAGCCCGGAGCCCGGCGTCGTCATTGCCGGAGTCGGCAATAGCCACCAGGTGGCCGGTCTCCGGCTCGAGCCGGTACACCGCGGAGACCATGGCCTCCAGCAGCGTGCGGACGCTGTCGGCGATGCGCTGGGCCACGACGTCCGGATCCAGCGTCTCCGAGAGCAGCCGCTCGACGTCGGCCAGCGCGCGCATGCGCTCGGCCTGGCGCTGGGCGTCCCGGTACAGGCGCGTCTGTTCCAGCACCACCGCAGCCTGGGCGGCCAGGGCCTCGGCCAGCCCCTGGTCCTTGGCGATAAACGGCCGGCGAGCGCGAAAGGCGAACACCCCGATCACGCGCCGGCCGGCCAGCACGGGCACGCCGAGCCAGTGCGTGTAGCCGAGCCGCTCGTCAGCCGCGCGATGCTCGGGCAGGAGCTCGGAGGCCTCGGTCATGCTGAGCGTGAGCGTGCGCCCCTCGCTCACGACCCGGCCGCTCAGGCTCTCCCCGAGCTTGATTCGCGATCGCAGCATCGTCTCGGAGGCGGCGCCGGCCAGGCCGGCCACCACGAGCTCGTCGCCCTCCACCAACCGGAAGCCGGCGTTGTCCACGTCGAGCAGCAGGGCCGCCTCCTCGGCGATCGCCTGCAGCAGGGCCTCGTTGGACTCGGCGGCGCCGATCCGCTTGTTGATGTCGAGCAGACCGTTGAGCTGGGCCCGCCGGACCTCCTCCTCTCCGGCGCGCCGGGCGCTGCCGATACCGATGGCCGCCTGGTCGGCGAGCAGGCGCATGAACTCCATCTCGTCCACGGTAAACCGGCGGCGGCGGCCGAACAGGATGGACAGGACGCCGATCACCCGCTGGCCGGTGACGAGGGGGAACCCGGCGAATCCGCGCAGGCCGGCCTCGCGGGCCGCCTGCCGGTTGACCCAGCGCGGGTCCTGCTGCACATCGGCGATACACACCGGCGTGCCCGACTCGAGTACGTAGCCGACGACGCCGTGGCCGACCGGGATCGTGTCGGGGTCGGCGCGCATCCGCTCGGCAGGCGGTGCGCTGCCGAAGCTGCCCAGGGCGCGCAACTCCTGCGTGGTTGGATCGTGGATCCACACGCGGGCCAGCCGGGCGCCCGGCAGGACGGTGGCGCTCCTGGCCACGGCGGCGAAGAGGTCGACGCTCTGCTCACCGGGCTGCAGGGCCAGACGCTTGTTGATGTCGAGGAGCGCGACGAGGGGCGTCAAGCCGCTGGCCAGCGGCCGGGGACCGCACAACCGGAGACCGGCCACCAGCGTGGCGCCGGCGGCCAGGAAGGACACGACCAGGGCGCCCCACAGCCACATCAGGTCGCGGGCGTCGTCGGCCAGCGAGACCAGGGCCCAGATGCCAGAGCTGCCGGCCAGGGGCCAGACGCTCCACGTCGCGCCCGCCACCTGCACCCGGCCGGTCCTGGTCGCCGTCTCCCAGCCTTGCGTGGGCACGTCCTTCCGTGACGCGGCGATGACACGGTCGCCGTCCAGGGCGACCAGGACCGCGGTGGAGGGCGATCCGGCAAAGGCCCGTTCCACGCGACCGAGCCGGCGGCCGACGGCGGCGATACCGACCGGCGCGCTCTCGAGGCTGAGAATGGGCGCCGTGGCCAGCAAGTAGGCCTGGCCCCCGAGCACCCGCGCCTGCGCGGTCGGGGCCGTGGGCGGGGCAAGGCCGGACGCGACCACACGCGGGGTGGTGGGGACCTGCACGAGCGTGGTGCCGCTCGGGTCCAGGAGCATGAGCAGATCGGCAATGCCCTCGACGTTGAGGGAGATGAGTCGCGGAGACGCCTCGCGGGCCAGCAGGCCCCAGTCACCCCGAGCCGCACCGGCGACCACCGCCGGCTCCCGCGCCAGCAGGCGCGCCTCACGCAGGAGGCTCTGCTGGATGTCATCCACCACTCGCTGGGCGACGGCGACCGCGTCGAGCGTGCGCGAGGTCTGGCGCGCGTCCAGCCGGCCGTGGAGGACCAGGCCGCCGGCGCCCCACAGCGCGGCCAGGGCGACCAGGACGAGGGCCAGCCGGGCGACGGGGGCCGGGCTCAGCGCCGCTCGCCGATCCGGTGCAGCTTGAGGAGGTTCGTCGTGCCGGTCACCCACATGGGCGCTCCGGAGATGATGACGATGACGTCGTTGCGGTTCACGGAGCCCTCGCTGAGCAGCGTGGCCTCGGCCTCTTCGATCATCTCGTCCGTCGTCTCCACCTTCCTGATGAGGCGGGAGGATACGCCCCAGGACAGGGCCAGCCGACGCTGGACCTCCACGAATGGGGTCAGCGCGATGATGGGAACGCGCGGCCGCTCCTGGGAGATCAGGCGGGCCGAGAAGCCCGACTGGGTGAAGGCGACGATGGCCCGCGCCCCCAGCACGTTGGCGGCGGTGGCCGCCGCGTCGGAGATCGCTTCGGGAAATCCGACCCCGACCCGCTCCTCGCGCCGCCGGCGGGTCTCGTTGCTCAACACCGCCTGCTCGGCCCGCTCGGCGATCCGGGCCATCACCTTGACCGCCTCCACCGGGTAGCGCCCGGTCGCCGTCTCCGCCGAGAGCATGATCGCGTCGGCGCCATCGAAGATCGCCGTCGACACGTCGGAGACCTCGGCCCGGGTGGGCCGCAGGTGCGTCACCATCGACTCCAGCATCTGGGTGGCCACGATCACCGGCACCTTGGCCGCGCGGGCCTGCCGGATGACCTCCTTCTGGATGTGCGGCACCTCCTCCAGCGGCACGTCGAGGCCGAGGTCCCCCCGGGCCACCATGACCGCGTCCACCATGGCCAGAATGCCGGGGAGGTTGGCGAGGACCTCCTGCCGCTCGAGCTTGGCCACGATGGGAAGGTCCGCACCGTGATCGTGCAGGAACTGCCGGACCTCGCTGATGTCAGCGGTGGTGCGCACGAAGGACACGGCCACGAAGTCGATGCCCTGCTGGATGCCGAAGCGCAGATCCTCTTTGTCCTTGTCGGTGAGGCAGGACGCGGGCAGCGCCACGTGCGGCAACGACAAGCCCTTGTGGTCGCTCAGGCGACCCCCGGCGATCACCCGGCACCGCAGCTCGTCGGGCGTCGTGGCCTCTACCCGGAGCTGGATCATCCCGTCGTCCATCCAGACCTCGTCGCCCGGACGTACCTGGCGCAGGTAGTCCGGATGCGAGACCGAAGCTCGCTCGACGGTGCCCACCACCGGCGTGGTGCTGAGAATAAAGGGCTGGCCGGGCTCCAGGTCCACCCGCCCGCCTCCGGCCGGCCCGAAGGTGCCCAGCCGGATCTTGGGTCCCTGGAGATCTTGCAGGATCGCGATCGGGCGACCCCACCGCTCCTCACCGCTCCGGATCTGCCTGATGACCTCGGCGTGCTCGGCGTGGCTGCCGTGAGAGAAATTGAGGCGGGACACGTCCATCCCGTCGCTCACCAGCTGTTCGAGCTGCGCGGCGCTCGAGCTGGCCGGGCCGATGGTGCACACGATTCTGGTGCGACGCATGCTCCTCCTTTATTCGGCGGGGGCCGCGGCCGCCCCCTCCGAACCTCCCCGTTTGCGCGAGATGCGACGGTCGTCGCCGTCGGCCACGCGCAGCGCCTTACCCAAGAATTGGCCGGTGAACGAATGGCTCGCGGCCCCGGCGATCGTCTCCGGCGTGCCGGTCGCCACGAGCCGTCCGCCGTCCTCACCGCCCTCGGGTCCCAGGTCGATGATCCAGTCCGCCGTCTTGATGACGTCCAGGTTGTGCTCGATGATCACCACGGTGTTGCCCTGGTCCACCAGCCGGTTGAGCACGTCCAGGAGCTTCTGGATGTCGTCGAAGTGCAGGCCGGTGGTCGGCTCGTCCAGGATGTAGAGGGTGCGGCCGGTGGCCCGCCGGCTCAGCTCAGTCGCCAGCTTCACGCGCTGGGCCTCGCCTCCCGAGAGCGTGGTCGCCGACTGACCGAGCCGGATGTAGTCCAGGCCCACGTCGTTCAGCGTGACGAGCTTGGCCCGAATCACCGGCACCGGCTCGAAGAAGTCCAGGGCCTCGCGCACCGTCATGTCGAGGACGTCGGCGACGGACTTGCCCTTGTAGCGGACGTCCAGCGTCTCGCGGTTGTAGCGCCGGCCCTTGCACACCTCGCAGGTGACGTACACGTCGGGCAGAAAGTGCATCTCGATCTTGACCAGGCCGTCGCCCTGGCACGCTTCGCACCGGCCCCCCTTGACGTTGAAGGAGAAGCGCCCGGGCGCATACCCTCGCATGCGAGCCTCGGCGGTACGGGCGAACAGCGTCCGGATGAAGGTGAAGACCCCGGTGTAGGTGGCCGGATTCGAGCGCGGGGTACGTCCGATGGGGGACTGGTCGATGTCGACCACCTTGTCCAGGTGCTGGGCGCCCTCGATGCGATCGTGGGCCCCGGGACGCTCCTGGGCCCGGTGCAGCATCTGGGCCAGCGCCCGGTAGAGGATGTCGTTGACGAGCGTGGACTTGCCCGAGCCCGAGACACCGGTGACACAGGTGAACGTGCCGAGCGGGATCCGGATGGCGCCGCCCCTGAGATTGTGCTCGCGGGGGTTGTGGATGACGACGAAGGCGCCGCTCCCCTTGCGGCGCTGAGCAGGCACGGCAATCTGCAGCGTCCCCGAGAGATAACGCCCGGTGAGCGAGGCGGGGTTGCTCATGATCTCGTCGGGCGTGCCTATGGCGACCACGTGGCCCCCGTGCTCGCCCGCCCCTGGCCCGAGATCGATGACGTAGTCGGCGGACCGGATCGTCTCCTCGTCGTGCTCGACGACCAGCACGGTGTTGCCGAGGTCGCGCAGGCGCTTGAGCGTGTCGAGGAGCCGGCGGTTGTCGCGCTGGTGCAGTCCGATAGAGGGCTCGTCGAGAATGTAGAGGACGCCCACCAGGCTGGAGCCGATCTGGGTGGCCAGGCGGATCCGTTGCCCCTCGCCGCCGGCCAGGGTCCCCGCCGACCGGTCCAGGCTGAGGTACTCGAGACCGACGTCCTTCAAGAAGCCCAGACGCTCGCGGATCTCCTTCAGCACCCGGCGGCCGATGAGGGCCTCACGCGCCGTCAGCGAGAGCCCGTCGAAGAAGGCCGCCGCCTCCTTGATGGTGAGCCGGACCACGTCGGCGATGGAGCGCCCGGCCAGCTTGATGCCCAGTGAGGCCCGGCGCAGGCGGCTGCCGCCGCACCCCGGGCACGACCGCTCGGCCATGAACACGGCGATATCCTGGCGCGCGTCCTCCGACTCGCTCTCTCGGTAGCGGCGCTCCAGCATCGCCACCACGCCTTCGAAGCCGCCGTCCCGGTCCCCGTGAAGCACGACATCGCGGACGGACCGCTTGAGCTCCTGCCACGGCGTGTCGAGCGAGAATCGATAGCGCCTGGCCAGGGCCTGCAGCGTCTGCTTGAAGTAGGGGGACTCCCGGCCCGACCACGGGGCCAGCGCGCCCTGCCGGAGCGAGCGGCGGGCATCGGGCACCAGGCGCTCGGGGTCGATCTCCCACCGCGTCCCCAGACCGGCGCACGTCTCGCAGGCTCCGTAGGGGCTGTTGAAGGAGAACAGCCGCGGGGAGACCTCGGGCAGCGACACCCCACAGTCGGCGCAGGCCAGTCGCTCGGAGAAGACCAGAGGTTCGAGGCCCCCGGCGGTAGCTGCGGTAGCTCGCGATGCTGATTTCAGCTTGGGAGGGGGCAATGGGCCCCCTCCCAAACCCTCCCCTTCTGGGCGAGGGCCGCCGACGGTTGCAGTCTCAACTGGCTCCACTACTGCGATGCCGTCGGCCAGGCGCAGGGCGGTCTCCAGGGAGTCGCTCAGGCGCGAGCCCAGCGTGTCACGGGCGATCAGTCGGTCGACCACCACCTCGATTGTGTGCTTGCGCTTCTTCTCGAGATCGATGTCCTCGCCGAGCTCGCGAACCTGGCCGTTGACGCGCACGCGAGAGTAGCCCTGCCGGCGCAGGTCGAAGAAGAGCTTCTTGTACTCGCCCTTGCGCCCCCGCACCACCGGGGCCAGCACCAGCAGGCGCGTCCCGGCCGGCAGGGCCAGGACGCGGTCCACCATCTGCTGGACGGTCTGGGCCGAGATGACGCGGCCACACTGGGGACAATGGGGAACGCCGATACGCGCGAAGAGCACGCGCAGGTAGTCGTAGATCTCGGTGACCGTGCCTACGGTGGAGCGCGGGTTTCGCGAGGTCGTCTTCTGCTCGATGGAGATGGCCGGAGACAGGCCTTCGATGGAATCGACCTCGGGCTTCTCCATCTGCTCGAGGAACTGGCGCGCGTAGGCCGAGAGGGATTCCACGTAGCGCCGCTGCCCCTCGGCGTAGATCGTGTCGAAGGCCAGCGAGGACTTGCCGGAGCCGCTCAGCCCGGTGATCACGACGAGCTGATCGCGGGGGATTTCGAGGTCGATGTTCTTGAGGTTGTGCTCCCGGGCGCCGCGGATGACGATGCGGTCGCTGGCCATGCCTGGCTATTCTGTCAGCCCCGCCGCGCCGGAGCAACTCTAGACGACGCCAGCGCTGCGCGACGCGCCGGTCCGCGCCGCCCGAGCGCGACCGCCACCGTCCACGCCGCCGGCAGCGCGACGAGAACGGGGTAGTCGGCCAGGAGCGACACGCCCGGCACGAGGGCCCGGCCCCCGAGGGCGAGGGC
>JBOHPM010000106.1:0-8623 GCA_050731715.1 Candidatus Rokuibacteriota bacterium | reverse complement strand
GGGTGCTGGCGCGGGGCCTGATTGTCGAGCCGCTGGAGCTGCATGGGAATGATGCCGCCCAGGTGGGGGACCACGTACTTGATGTGGGGGTAGCGTTCCGGCACGCGCCGAGCGATGAGGTGCAGGACGATGGCGCTGTCCTCCAGCGAAGCACCCACCGAGACCGTGAAGCGGTAGTCGTTGATCATGGGCGAGCAGATGCCATTCTGGATCGGGTGGTAGTTCAGCACGGTGCGGCGCCGGTTCATCTCTGCGTAGAGCGGCTCGAACTCGGCCTCGGCGGTGGAGCGGTCGAAGCACGAGCAGGTCAGCGACACCCCTACCATGCCGAGCTCATCCAGCCCCCGCTCCATCTCGCGCAGCGCGGCGTCGATGTGGGGCAGGGGTAGCGACACCACGGCCGCGAACCGCCCCGGATACTTCTGGGCCAGCTCGGCGTAGCTGTCGTTGATGAGCCGAGCCGCCGCGACGGCGTCCGCTTCTTTCTCGGCGTAGGGCGGGCTGGCCGCTGGCGACAGCACCTGCATCTGCACGCCGGCGTCGTCCATTTGCTCCAGGCGCGTGGCCAGGCCCGCGGGATCGTCGTGGCGCAGCGGCCGCGCCGTGATCGGTCGCGCCGCCTCGGGCAGGCTGCGCCCGCCGATGCTCACGAGGAGGTCGTTGTAGGCCTTGGGGAAGTAGTGGGCGTGGACGTCGACGATCATCGAGACGTCCCCGCCGGCGCTAGGACGCGGGCCCGGGCGGCGCGACCGAGACGCCCTGGACGGCGTTCCTGGCGATGGCCGCGGCCACCAGGCCCGAGGCTTTCACCTCCTCGACGAACCCGCGGAGGAACCTGGCGCCGGCGGCCCGGCTCTTGGGCGTCCCGATCGCCTGCTGGACCGCCGTGAACTGGCCCTCCAGCAACCGGGCTCCGGGAAGCTTCTGCACGTCCATCAGGAGCCGGGGCTTGAGCCCGGCCAGGGCCTCGAGCTTCTCGCCCACGAACAGGTCGAATGAGCCGTCGATGCCCTTGGTGCGATGCAGCTTGGCGTGCTTCACGGTGCGGCTGAGGTAAAGCTCGTACGCGCTCTTCTCCGACACGGCGATGCGGACACCCTCCCGATCCACGTCGGCCAGCGAGCGGATCGGCGAGCCGGCCGGGACGAGATAGGTCGCCGGGATCTCGAGGTAGGCCGCGGTGAAGGCGATCTCGTTCGCCCGCTGAGGCTCGGCGCCCAGGAAGGCGACGGCCCAGCCGCCCGTGCGTGCCGCGTCGGCCAGGCCCCCGGCGGTGTCGAACTTGATGAACTCCACGGGGACGCCCAGCCGACGCCCGAGCTCCCGGGCCACGTCGGGGGCGACCCCCCGGGGCTCGGTGGCCGACGAGCCGGGCGTGACGAGCAGGAAGTTTCCGTGGTTGAGTCCGACCCGGAGCGTTCCCGAGGGAGCCAGCTCTGACTTCACGGCGGCGGTGATGTCGTTGGTCATGGCGCCGGACGTTAGCACAAACCGGGCGCCGCCTGCTACCGCGTATGGTACCCTCCGCGCACCACCGGAGGGAACGATGACCACAGGCAAAGAGTCCATCGCGTTCGTCACCTGCAGCGGGGGCAGTGACGCGCACACGGAGACGCCGGCCCGACGCCGGGAAGTCGTGGTGAACGGCCGGCGCGTGAAGACCATCGACGTCCACGCGCACTGCGCGGTGCCCGAGGCCATGGCCCTGATGGGGCAGAAGCTCCAGACCGAGGCCCTGCTCATGTCGCGAGCGGCGGATCGGCTCCGCGCGATGGACGCCCAGGGCATCGACGTGGAGGCGCTGAGCATCAACCCCTACTGGTACGCGGCGGACCGCGACGTCGCCCGGGAGCTGATCCGGATCCAGAACGAGAAGCTGGCCGAGGCCTGCGCGGCGAACCCGGAGCGCTTCGTGGCCTTCGCCTCGGTGGCGCTGCAGCATCCGGACCTGGCCGCCGAGCAGCTGGAGGAGGGAGTCAAGCGGTACGGGCTGCGCGGAGCCGGCATCGGGGGCAGCGTCAACGGCCTGGAGCTGGCCGACCCGAAGTTTCACCCGTTCTGGGCCAAGGCCGAACAGCTCGGAGCTCTGGTCTTCATCCATCCCCAGATGACGGGCGCCCCGACCGAGCTGGCCAGCCGACTGACCGGCAGCGGCGGCCTGGAAAACGTCATTGGCAATCCGCTGGAGACCACGATCGCGCTCTCGCACCTGATCTTCGAGGGCACGCTCGACCGCTTCCCGGGAGTGAAGATCTGTGCGGCGCACGGCGGCGGCTACCTGCCCTCGTATGCGGCCCGCTCCGACGCCGTGTGCGTGACCTTCCCCGACCGTTACACCAGGCCGCTGAAGAAGAAGCCCACCGAATATCTGCGGCAGCTCTACGTCGATTCGCTCGTCTTCACGCCGGAAGCGCTGCGACACCTGGTGGCCGAGACGGGGTCGGGTCAGATCGTGATGGGCACCGACTATCCCTTCCCGTGGACGAAGACCTCCGTGGATCACATCCTCGGCACGCCGGGCCTGAGCGACGCCGAGCGGGTGGCCATGCTGGGGGGGACGGCGGCCACCCTGCTGGGGATCAAGCCATAGGCGTTCCCGAATTCCTCTACGGCACCGCCTGGAAGGAAGCGCGGACCGCGGCCCTCACCGAGCTCGCGCTCCAGATGGGCTTCCGGGGCATCGACACCGCCAACCAGCGGCGGCACTACGTCGAGGCGGCCGTCGGAGAGGGACTGGCCGCCGCCTACCGCGCCGGCGTGGTCACGCGGGCCGAGCTGTTCCTCCAGACGAAGTTCACCTACCTGGACGGTCAGGACCACCGCCTTCCCTATGATCCGGCGGCGGACCTGTCCACCCAGGTCGCGCAGTCGGTGGCCAGCTCGCTCGAGCACCTCGGGACCGATCACATCGACAGCTACGTGCTGCACGGGCCCGCCTCCCATCACGACTGGACCGACGACGACGCCGAGGTGTGGGCGGCGATGGTGAAGGAGCGCGACGTCGGCCGCACCCTGCTCCTGGGCGTGAGCAACGTCTCCCTGTCACATCTCGAGCAGATGGCGCGCACCGGCGCCGACCGCCCGCGCTTCGTCCAGAACCGCTGCTTCGCCCGCTTGGGCTGGGATCGCCGCGTCCGCGCGTTCTGCCGTGAGCTCGGCATCGTCTACCAGGGGTTCTCGCTGCTCACCGCCAATCTGGAGGTGCTGCGTCATCCGCTGGTCGTCGATATCGCCGAGCGCGAGCGGGCCACGCCGGCCCAGGTCGTGTTCCGCTTCGCCCGGGCGGTGGGGATGCTGCCGCTGACCGGCTCCTCCGACGCCCGGCACATGCAGCAAGACCTGGCCAGCCGGGCCCTCACCCTCTCCGCCGACGAGGTCCAGGCGATCGAGTCGCTGGCCGGCTGACGGTTGCGGGCCGCACCGCGCCCGCTCACACCGTGCGCTGCAGGAAGCTCGCCGGTCGCTTCCGCTGCCAGAGGCTGGCGCGCCACCGGATGCCGATGAGGATGGTGAAGGCCAGGCCGATCGAGGTCAGGGCGCCGATGGTCAGGGGAAAGCCGATCCGCTCGATGAGGACGCCGGCGGCCATGAGGCCCAGGGGCAGGCCGTAGACGGCGAGCATCCGCACGCCCATGACCCGTCCGCGGAACCGGTCGCCGGCCTCGGCGAGCAGGATGGCCGTCATCGCGATCATGGCCACGTTCTGGACGAAGCCGGCGGCCAGGAGCGTGAGCAGCCCCGCCACCATGCTCTCGATGTGGCTGAAGGCGATCAGGAGCGCATACCACAGGGCGGTGCAGACGAGCGTGGAGCGTTCCGGGTGGCGGGGCCCTCCCATCATGGCGGTGGCGACCGAGGCCACCAGGCCACCGAACGAGAAGCTGGCCAGGAGCCACCCGAGGCCCGTAGCGTCGACCTGGTAGACCCGCTGAGCGGCGTACGGCATCAGGCCACCCGACACGGGGTAGGCCGTCAGGTTGACCAGGAACGCCAGTAGCATCATGGCCAGCAGCGCCGGCGTCGTCCAGACACGGACCAGACCGTCCGTGAGGTCGCGCCAGCGTGAGGGACCGGACAGCGGGGCCCCCCGCGGCGCCGCGCCCGGGTCGGGCACCGGAGGCCGTCGCGACACCCCGAAGGTCAGAGCCAGGCTCGCCACGTAGAAGATGGTGACGAAGACGTAGGTCGGCCCGACGCCGAGGACGGTGAAGAGCCAGGCTCCGGCGAGCGCGCCGGCCACGCGGGCGGAATCCATGGTGGCCCGGGACAGGGCCAGGGCTCCCATCAAGTGGTTTGGCGCGATGGTCTCGCCGATGAGCGTGTTCCGCATGACGAGGTCATTGGGGCGGACACCGCCAGCCAGGGTCGCCACCGCGAGCACCCAGGCCGGCGTCATCATCTCCGTCAGGGCCAGGAGCGCCAGGAGCGCGGCCAGGACGGCATAGAAGGTGCGCATCGCGCACAGCATGACGCGCCCGCCGAGGCGGTCGCCCAGCACCCCGTACATCGGCGCGGCCAGCGTGCCCAGGAACTGCACCGAGCCGAAGGCGGTGAGCCACAACACCGAGCCGGTGTTGACGAGCACGTACCAGCCCAGCACGACCGTCTCCATCTCGAAAGCCCAGGAGGTGAGGAGATCGGCGGACCACTGGAACCGGAAGCTGCGGACCCGGAAGGGGGTGTGGATCAACGGGCCTAGAAGAGCGGGCTGTTCGACTCGAGGCCGAGCAGCGTGCGGCCCACCGCCTCGTAGTTCACGAACTGCAGCTGATTGTGGCGGGTGACGACCTCGGCATCGCGCGCGTAGCGCTCCAGGGGGCTGCTGTTGAAGATGGACGTGGTGCCGGCGGCGGCGCACACCATGTGGGTGGCCTGGGCCGCGCTCTGGGCGGCATGGGTCATGGCCATGCGGAGATCCGAGCGCTGGCGCTCGGTGACGAATTCGCGGGCGTGGACGGTCTCCCACATCTCCTGGACGACGTCGAACAGGAACGCGCGCCCCGCGCGCAGGAGGGCCTCGGCCTCGCCGACGCGGGCCTGGACCATCGACCGTTCCCGCAGCAGGTCGGAGGACGAACGCGGGATCTTGGCGTTGGCGAGCGCGACGAACTCGTCGATGGCGGCCCGGGCCACCCCGAGGCCGACACAGCAGAACCCGCAGCCGGCGAGGTCGAAGCCGTGCATGCGGTTCATCGGCCCGGTCACCCGCGCCCGCCGATCCAGGGCCGAGAAGGTGTGCTCCTCGGGCACGAACACGTCGTCGACCTCGATGTCGTGGCTGCCCGTGCCCCGCATGCCGCTGACGTTCCAGGTGTCGATGATGCGAGCCAGCGACTTCGGGGAGAAGTAGGCGATCCGCACGTCCTGGTCGCCGTTGGACCGCGGCCGGGGCGTGTCGCCGTCGAAGACCCTGCAGGCGCCGTGGAGCAACGCAGAGTGCATGCAGCCGCTGGCAAAGAACCAGTGCCCGGTCACCCGATAGCCGCCGGGGACGGCGACCGCCCGGCCCCGCGGGTTGGCCGAGCCGGCCGACACGCCTACCGGGTCGCTGTGGAAGAGCCTGCGGCGCACCTCGGGCTCGAACTGCGCGCTCTGACGGAAGGTGTTGATCCCCATGGCCACGCACCACCCCGTGGAGCCATCGGCCCGAGCCACTTCCTCGATCACGCGCAGGGTCGTGATGATGTCGGCGCCGAGGCCGCCTTCGGCCTCCGATAGCGCGACCTTGAACAACCCGGCCGTGGCGATGTCCATGACCAGATCGTGCGGTAGCTGGCGGGCCGCCTCGATCTCGTCGGCGCGGGCCCGAATGCGGGGCGCCAGCGACCGGGCGATGTCGAGTGGGGCGACGGAGGCCCGGGCGGTGTCGGTGATCATGACTCGTATCCCGGCGGCGGCACGAAGGCCTGGAACTCGCGCTCGAGCAGGCGCGCGAAGGCCAGACAGGTGAGGTCGCCATACTGCGGTCCGACGATCTGCACGCCGACGGGCAGCCCGCCCGGCGTGAACCCGCAGGGCGAGGCGGTCGAGGGGAGGTAGGAGGCGCCGGTGTAGCCGGCCCAGAACAGGTGATCGGTGACGAGCACGCGTTGACCGTTGACCACCAGCGTGCGCTCGTAGCGATCGCCCTCATGGTCGTGGGGGAAGGCGGCAGTGCCGGCCACCGGACACAGCAGCAGGTCGTACGCGGTGAAGAACTCGGCCCAGGCCAGCCGCATGCGCTGCCGCGCCTCGTTGGCGGCCAGCCAGTCGCGGTGGGACAGGACGTTGGCGCGCATGGCGCGCGCGTAGTAGCTCTCGTCGTCGGGGGCCAGCGCCTGCACGATCCCGCGATGCTCCTCGAAGTCGGCGTCGCTCTGGCGGTCGGACGTCGCCGCGCGCAGGAGCCGGACGTAGACGCGCCAGGCCTCGGCGATGTCGATGGCGGGGCGGGCGCGCTCGTCGACCTTGACCCGCTGCCGGCCCAGGAAGTCGGCCAGGGCCTGCAGCCGGTCCCGCACCGCGCGGTCCACTGGGAAGCCCGGGGCCTCGAGCATCAGCGCGATCTTGAAATCGCGCAGCCGCTTCTGCCGCGGCGGTCGCAGCCGGAGCTGCCAGCCCGCGGCCTCGATGGGGTCCGGCCCGGCCATGACCGACAGCGCCAGGGCGAGATCGTCGGCGCTGCGGGCCAGCGGTCCCACCACGTCGATGTCCACCGGGGCCTTCTGCCAGGGCAGGGCCTGACCCTGCCGCGGCACGATGCCCCACGTGGGCTTGTGGCCGTAGACCCCGCAGAAGTGCGCCGGGTTGCGGATGGACGAGCCGATGTCGCTGCCGGCCTCCAGCCCGGTGAGCCCGGCGGCCAGGGCCGCGGCGGCGCCGCCCGAGGAGCCGCCGGGGGCGCGCGCGAGGTCCCATGGATTGTTGGTGGTGCCGTAGATGGCGTTGAAGCTCTGCCAGTCGGCCAGATAGAGCGGCACGTTGGTCTTTCCGAAGAGGACGACGCCGGCCTCGAGCAGGCGATCCACGACCAGCGCGTTCGTGGTGGCGACGTTGTCCTTGAGTGCCGGCACGCCCCACGTGGTGGGCAGGCCCCGGACGTCGTAGGACTCCTTGATCGTCATGGGCACGCCGTGCAGCGGACCCCACACCTGGCCCCGGGCCAGCGCGCGATCGGCCGAACGCGCCCGCGTGCGCGCGCGCTCGAAATCGCGGACAACGACGGCGTTCAGGCGGCCATCGTGCTTCTCGACCCGGGCCAGGTAGAGATCGAGCAGCTCGAGACAGCCGATCTTCTTCTTGCGGATGCCGGCGGCGAGCTGCCTGGCCGAGCGGAATGGAACGTCAAGCACCCTGGCGCCTCCGGCGGGAGCCCGGTGCGTCGCTCCCCGCGCGGTAGTATACGCCGGCCGGCGTCAGGCGACGGCGCCGGATCGCCGGAGCGCCGCAATCTGCTCGACGGTGTAGCCGACGGCCGCCAGCACCTCGTCGGTGTGCTCGCCCACGCGCGCCGGGGGCCGCTCGATCGACGGCCCATCGTGGGCGAACGTGAACGCGGCCAGCGGCACGGTGAGCGGCTTGTCGACGCCCGGGACCGTCTCGTGCCGGTGCAGCACCCGGCGGCTCTGCAGATGCGGATCGGCCAGGGCTTCGCCCAGCTCCCGCACCCGCGTGGCGGGAACGTGGCGGGACTGCAGATAGGTCTCCCACTCGTCCGCCGTTCTCTCCTTCATCTTCTCGGCCACGGCGGCCAGCTTCTCGGCGTGGCGTCCGTGGCGCTCGGCCAGGCTGGCGCGCTTGGCCTCCTCGGGATCCCCGATCGCCTCGTAGAAGCGGCGGTGCTGGCGGGCGTTGCTGGCGGCGAGCTGGATCAGGCCGTCGCGGGCGGGGAAGGCGGAGGTGGAGGCGAAGCGCATGACGTTGCCCATCCGCCGGGGGTGATGGCCGGAGTGCAAGTAGTCCGTGATGTGCGAACCCTGGAGGATCATGGCCACGTCGAGCATGGCCAGGTCGATGTACTGCCCCTGGCCCGTGCGCATGCGCTGGAAGAGCGCCGCCGAGATGGCGAAGGCACCCATGGTCCCGGTGGCGTAGTCGACCATCGGCGCGCCGGCTTTGATGGGCCCGCTGGCCTCGGTCCCCGTGGAGGCGGTGATGCCGGAGGTGGCCTGGATGGCGTGATCGTACGCCGTCTGGGTCGCGCGGGGGCCAGTCTGGCCGAAGGCGGTCATGGAGGCGTACACCAGCGTGGGATTGAGCGGGGCGAGGTCCGCATAGCCCAGCCCCAGGGCCGGGAAGGCGCCGGGCCGGTAGTTCTCCACCAACACGTCAGCCCAGTCGGCGACCAGGCGCTTGAGCACCTCCCGCCCGCCTCCGGTCTTGAGGTTCAGCGCGATGGCGCGCTTGTTCGACCCCTGGGTGAGAAACCCCGTGCCCATCATCGCCTGGTTCAGGGCCTGATCTCCGCCCGACTCCCGACTCTGATCCGGCTCGTTGGGATCGTCCACCTTGATCACGTCGGCGCCGAGAACGGCGAGCTGATAGGCGGCGAACGGACCCGCCAGCACGTGGGTGCAATCGAGGATCTTGATGCCTTCGAATGGACGCATGGGGCTCCCCCGCTGGACCCGGGCCTACGCCGGAT
>JBOHPM010000105.1:0-8630 GCA_050731715.1 Candidatus Rokuibacteriota bacterium | reverse complement strand
TCCAGCGTGGCGAGCCGGTCCTCGATCCCCTGGTTGTAGATCCGGCAGATCGCCTCGGCGTCGGCCTCGCTGGCCAGTCGCAGCCGGAGCTCGCTCACATCAGCTCCCGCGCGTCCAGGCGGCCCTCCTTCTGGAGCCGGGCGAACTCCTCCAGCGTCCCTCGCACGCCGCGCTCGAGCGCCGTGGCCGGGGCCGGCCCCAGATCCGCCTGGTACCGGGCGTCGTCGAGGGCGTCCGGGAAGGGAATGGGCTGCTCGACGTGCGACACGAGCCCCGACGCCGAGGGCCAGGCCTCGCCGATGAGGCGCACGACATCGGCCACGGCGGCCGACGTGCCGTGCAGGTTGTAGACCCGGGCCCCGTCGAGCCGCGCGCGGGCCCCCGCGATGAACGCGCGAGCGACGTCCTCGGTGAAGATCAGGTCGGTCCGGCCGCCCCAGCGGATCTGAAACTTCCGCCCCAGGACGGCGGCCTTCATGGCCAGGGTGGGATCGGCGGTCAGGCCGAAGTCGCGTCCGGGTCCGTACACGGTCAGGGGGCGAAAGCCGACCGACGGGATGCGATGCTCTTCCCAATAGACCCGGGCTGTCTCCTCGTTGGCGAGCTTGTATACCCCATAGTGCGTAGCCGGCCGCGCCGGGGCGTCGTCCCGGACGGGTCCCGGCGGGTAGAGGCTGGGCGGACCGAACACCGCGGCCGACGAAGCGTAGACGATCCGCTCGACCCGCCCTCCGCTGGCGCGGGCCGCTTCGAAGACGTTGGCCGTGCCGACGACGTTCACGAGCGCACCCTTGGCAGGATCCTGTCGGCACAGGGGGACCTGCCAGGCCGCGAGGTGGACGATGTGCTGGATGCGGAGCTCGCGTACGAGCTGGACCAGACGCTCGCGATCGGCGATGTCGCCCCGCTCGACGGTCATGCGGCTGGCCACCTCGGAACCGACGATCATCCGCAGCCGCCAGGGATCGTCGCTCTGATCGTAGACGACCGGCCGCTCGCCGGCGGCGATCAGGCCCCGCACGACCCAGGCGCCGATGCACCCGAAGGCGCCGGTGACCAGGACGCTCACGGCCGCAGACAATACCATATCGGGCGCGGCTATAATGTCGCCCTCATGTTCGAGAGCGAGCGGTTCTTCCGCGAAGCGTGGCCGATGATTTCCCAGACCGTGGAGTCGGGCGCCACCGCCGCGCGGGCCGTGCGGTGGATTCTGGGCCGAGCCGGGATCAAGGCAGGGGCCCGCGTGCTCGACGCGCCGTGTGGCTTCGGCCGGCACGCTGTGGAGTTCGCCCGGCTGGGCTGCCAGGTCACCGGCGTCGACTTCAACGAGACGGAACTTGGCCGGGCCCGGGCGGCGGCGGCCAAGGCGGGCGCGGCGATCCGCCTCGTCGAGCAGGACATGCGCGATATGGACTTCGCCAGCGAGTTCGACCTCGCCGTCAACCTCTTCAGCAGCATCGGCTACTTCACCGACGACGAAGACCGGCTGCTCCTGGACCGCTTCTGGCGGGCCCTGGCTCCCGGTGGCGTGTTCGTGATCGACACGCGCAACCGCGACCAGGTGGTCCGATCCCTGCCCGCCGAGGAGCGCCAGCGGAGCGACGAGTGGACCCTTCGGATCGAGAACCGCTTCGATCCCACCACGAGCCGGTGGGCCGCGCGCTGGTGGCGGATCGGAGCCGAGGCGCCGGAGGAGAGCACGGGTGAGCTCGTCGGCGAGAGCGAGATCCGTCTGTATGCCGCGCACGAGCTCCGGGCCATGCTGCGTCCCGATCGCTGGAGTCGCGTCGACCTCTACGGAGGCCTGGACGGCACGCCCTTCTCCCTGGACGCGGCCCGCCTGGTCTTCGTGGCCCGCAAGTAGCCCGAACGCTTCGTCCGAGAAGGAGAGAGCCTGATGGTGACCGAGTCCCGTCCCCTGGTGGTGGTGGGGGGCCAGATCCACCCCGACGGCCGCGCGCTGCTCGAGCGCGAGGTGCGCGTCATCGTGACCGAGGACCCTACCGAGGAAGGCATGATGATGACCGCGGCCGCGGCCGACGGCATCCTCTTCCGGCTCCGTCCCGCCTGCACCGCGGCTTTGATGACGGCCTGCGAGCGTCTGCGCGTCGTCGGCCGCCATGGCGTGGGCCTGGACACGATCGACATCCCGGCGGCCACCCGGCTAGGGGTGGCCGTGGTGCACGCACCGGGGTCCAATTCCCAGGCCGTCGCCGAGCACGCGCTGATGCTGATGCTGTGCTGCGCCAAGCGCATGCGGCAGGTGGACCGCTCGACACGGGCCGGAGACTGGGGTGCGGCCCGGTCGGGCAACACCGAGCTGGGCGGAAAGACGCTGGGAATCGTCGGCGTGGGCAACGTCGGTCGGCTGGTGGCCAAGTTCGCCGGGGCCCTGGGCATGCGGGTGCTCGGCTACGACAAGTACGTGCCGGCTGACGAGCTCCGCCGGCGGGGCGTGGAACCGGTGGCAAGCCTGGAGGCGCTCCTGCCTCAGGTCGATGTGCTGAGCTGTCACACGCCGTGCACCGACGAAACGCGCCAGATGATCAACGGCCGCGCCCTGGGCCTCCTCCGGGAGGGCGCGATCTTCATCAACACGTCGCGCGGTGGCGTCCACGACGAGCGCGCGGTCTTCGAGGCCCTGGCTCGCGGCAAGCTGCGGGCGGCCGGCCTCGACGTCTTCGAGGAGGAGCCGAGTCCCGTCGACAACCCGCTGCTGAGCCTGGACAACGTGGTCGTCAGCTCGCACGTGGCCGGGGTCACCACGGAGGCCAACCGCCAGATGGCGATGCAGGTGGCCGGCGAGATGTTGCGCGTGCTCCGCGGCGAACGGCCCCGCGTGCTGGTCAACACGGAGGTCTGGCCCCGCCTCGGTGTTCGGTAGTAGTAGAATCCCGGCATGCCGATCGACGCTCGTCACCCGCGCGCGATCAGGGCCGAGATCCGGCGGGGCGTGCTGACCGGCGTGACCGCCGGCCTGGGCCAGGGCCACGTGCAGGCCAACCTGGCCGTCCTGCCCCGAGAGTACGCCTACGACTTTCTGCTCTTCTGTCAACGGAATCCGCGGCCGTGCCCGCTGCTCGAGGTCACCGACGTGGGGTCGCCGGAGCCGGTGGGCGTCGCCCCCGGCGCCGACCTGCGCACCGACATTCCCCGGTACCGCATCTACAAGGACGGCGCGCTGGCCGATGAGGTCACCGACGCCCGCCCGTTCTGGCGGGACGACCTGGTGGCCTTCCTGCTGGGCTGCTCGTTCACCTTCGAGTGGGCGCTGCTGGAGGCGGGCATCCGGCTCCGGCACGTCGAGCAGGGCCGCAACGTGGCGATGTGGCGCACCTCGACTCTCTGTCGGCCCGCCGGGCTCTTTCACGGGCCCATGGTGGTGTCCATGCGCCCGATCCCGGCCAACCAGCTGGCCAAGGCCGTCACGGCCAGCGCCCGGTTCCCCGGCGCCCACGGCGCGCCGGTGCACATCGGCGATCCGGAAGCCATCGGAATTCGCGACATCCACCGGCCCGAATGGGGCGATCCTCAGGAGTTCCAGCCCGGCGACGTGCCGGTATTCTGGGCGTGCGGCGTCACCCCCCAGGCCGTCGCGCTGGCGTCCAAGCCACCGTTCATGATCACGCATAGCCCCGGGCACATGTTCATCACCGACCTGCCCAACTCCGCCCTGGCGGTCCTGTAGAGCAGGCGACTCAGATCGCGCCAGCGAATGATCGTCATGCGTGATTCCGGCGGGGCATGGGCGTGACGAAGTCCGGGGGCCCATGCCCTGTGCAATGAGAGCCGGGACTCACGTCACCCGGGTGATCAATCTGGGCGTCAGATCCCGAGGGGGCATGGGCGTGACGAAGTCCGGGTGCCCATGCCCTGTTCAATGATCTTCCGAACCTGTGGCGATCTCGCGGTTTCGGTAGAGCTTGGCGAGGACATCAGCGTCGAGGTCAACACGCGGGTCCGCGCCCTCGAGTTCCTCATCCGACAGAAGGGCCTGGCCGGCGTGGTGGAGATGGTCCCCAGCTTTCGGGCCCTGCTCGTGTACTACGATCCCCTCATCGTCGACTATGATTCCCTCTGCGCGGCCATTGCGGCGCTCGAGCCCCAGGCTCGGAGCGCCGTCCTGCCGCCGCCGCGGACGGTGCAGCTGCCCTGCTGCTACGACCCCGAGCTCGGCCTGGACCTGGTCGCCGCCGCCCAGCGGATCGGGGCCACGCCTGAGGAGCTGGTGGCACTGCACGCGGGCGCCTCGTACCTTGTGTACTTCATCGGGTTCACGCCAGGGTTGCCCTACATGGCCGGCATGCCCGACCGGCTGGGGATTCCTCGCCTGGAGACTCCGCGCACGCGGGTGGCGGCCGGGAGCGTCGGGATCGGGGGCGGGCAGTGCTGCATCTACTCGGTCGACAGCCCGGGGGGCTACTGGATTCTCGGGCGGACTCCGCTCAAGCTCTACGACCCGGACGCCCGGGAGCCGACGCTGCTGCGTCCCGGCGACCGCGTGCGGTTCCGGCCCATCTCCCGCGCCGAGTTCGTGGAGATCGAGGACCGAGGTCGCGACTCCGATCGCGTCGCCTATTGTTCGCCCACCGTGATTCCGGGGGGGCATGGGCGTGGCGCTAGCCCGGGTGCCCATGCCCAGATAACAATCCAGGACCCCGGGCCCCAGACGACGGTGCAGGACCTCGGCCGCCCCGGGCACCTCCGCTACGGCATTCCCCCCTCGGGCCCTGTCGATCGGGCCGCCTTCATCCTGGCCAACCGACTGGTCGGCAACGGCGACGGCGCCGCCGGACTGGAGTGCACCGTGGCGGGACCGCGCTTTGTTGCCGAGGCGCCCTGCGCCATCGCGGTCACCGGCGCCGCCATGCCGCTCTCGGTGAACGGTCGGGACGCTTCGACGTGGACGACGCTGCCGCTCAGGGCCGGTGACGTCGTGAAGCTGGGGCCGACCGGGGCCGGGGTCCGCGCCTACGTCGCCTTCTCCGGTGGGATTGACG
Source organism: Candidatus Rokuibacteriota bacterium (assembly GCA_050731715.1). Lineage (GTDB taxonomy): Bacteria > Methylomirabilota > Methylomirabilia > Rokubacteriales > CSP1-6 > 40CM-4-69-5. The sequence continues at coordinate 3,630 of JBOHPM010000105.1, read as the reverse complement.
TACCCGAGGTGCTGGGCGCGCGGGCCACCTATCTACGGGGACGCCTGGGCGGGCCCGGGGGCCGCGCCCTGCAGCGCGGTGACGTGCTCGCGCTGTTCCCGGCGCCCCCGCCGGCGCTTCGCAGCGTGCCGCCGTTTGCGCGGCCACGGCTCGACGCCGAGCCCGAGATCAGCATCGTGCTCGGGCCTCAAGATGACCGCTTCACCGCCGAAGGGATCGCCGCGCTGCTGGCCGGACCCTACGAGATGCTGGCCCAGTCCGATCGCATGGGCGCGCGGCTGCGCGGTCCCCGTATCACGCACAACGCTGGTCACGATATCATCTCGGACGGGATCGCCCTCGGCAGCATCCAGGTGCCCGGCGACGGCCAGCCCATCGCGCTCCTCGTCGATCGCCAGTCGACCGGTGGCTACACCAAGGTAGCCACGGTGTGCTCGTTCGACGTCGGGCGGTTGGGTCAGGTCAAGCCGGGCCAGCGGTTGCGCTTCCGGGCCATCACCCTGGCGGAGGCGCATCGAGCCCTCGAGGCGTGGCAGGCCTCGCTGGACGGTGCCCTCGGCGCCGCCTGACGGAGAGGATCAATGAGCATCGATCGCGAGCTGAACGAGTACCTGGCGAAGACCAGCCGCTCCCGGACGCTGCACGAGGAAGCGGCGGCCGTGATGCCGGGTGGCAACAGTCGGACCACGACCTTCTTCGATCCCTACCCCTTCTACATCCAGCGGGGTCAAGGCGCGCACATCTGGGATGCCGACGGTGTGGCTCGGCTAGACTTCAACGGCAACTATACGAGTCTGATCCTCGGGCACGCCCATCCCGAGATCGTCAAGGCCGCGCAGGAGGCCGTGGCGCTGGGCATGTCCTTCCCGGGCCCCACCGAGTACGAGCTGCGACTGGCCGAGGTCTTGAGCCGGCGGGTCCCATCTCTCCAATCGCTGCGCTTCACGAACTCCGGCACCGAGGCGACCATGAATGCCGTGCGCCTGGCCCGCGCCGTGACCGGCCGGGCCAAGATCGCCAAGTTCGAGGGCGCCTATCACGGCACCCACGATGGGGTCATGGTGAGCGTGTCGCCCGATCCCAAGGCGGCGGGGGGACGGCGGCGGCCCAAGCCGGTGGCCTGGTCGGCGGGCATCCCGCCGGCCGTCATCAAGCACACGGTCGTGCTGCCGTGGAACGATGCCGAGGCCTGCGAGCAGATCATCGACAAGGAGGCGGCCAACCTCGCCGCCGTACTCGTCGACCCGCTGCTGGGAATCGGCGGCATCATCCCACCGGCCGGCGATTTTCTGCCGCGCCTGCGTGCCGTGACGGAGCGCCACGGTATCATCCTCGTCTTCGACGAGGTGATCTCCTTCCGCATCGGTTGGGGCGGAGCCCAGGAGCGGTTCGGCGTCCGCCCCGATCTCACCACGCTGGGCAAGATCATCGGGGGCGGGCTGCCCGTGGGTGCCTTCGGCGGACGGGCCGATCTCATGGCCGCCTACGACCCTCGCAAGGGCGGCGCGCGCATCAGTCACGGGGGGACCTTCAACGCCAACCCCGTCACGATGGCGGCCGGGCTGGCCACGATGAATCTGCTCACGCCCGAGGGGTACAGCCGGCTGGACGCGCTGGGCGAGCGCCTGCGCGGCGGCGTGGCCCGGTTGCTCCAGGCCACGCGGCGGCGGGGGCAGGTGAGCGGGATCGGCTCGCTCTTCTGCCTGCACTGGACGTCGGGGCCGCTCACCGACTACCGGTCGAGCCGGCCCAAGGATCCCGAGACGCCGGTCCGGGTGTTCCTGGGGTTGCTCAACGAGGGGATCCTCCTCAGCCAGCGCGGCCTGGGCGCTTGCTCGCTGGCGATGACGGAGGACGATATCGACCGCTTCATCAACGCGCTGGCCCGGGTCCTGGCCAGGGAGTAGGAGTCCACCATGCCGACGCAGAAATTCATCGACCTCAACTGTGACATGGGCGAGAGCTACGGGCGCTGGACGCTCGGCACCGACGCCGAGATCATGCCCTTCATCACGTCGGCCAACGCCGCCTGCGGCTTTCACGGGGGCGATCCCCACGTCATGCGCAAGACGGTGGAGCTGGCCCTTCGCCACGGGGTAGCGGTTGGCTCGCATCCCTCGTTGCCCGACCTCATGGGCTTCGGGCGGCGCGTGATGGACGTGTCGCCCCAGGAGCTGAAAGACTACCTGCACTACCAGTCGGGCGCCCTGCGCGAGTTCCTGCGCGCCGCCGGCTCCGAGCTGCAGCACGTCAAGCCGCACGGGATCCTCTACACCATGATGGAGCGCCAGGAGTACGAGGCGCTGGGGCGGGCCTGCGGTGAAGCGGTGCAGGAGTTGCGCGATCCCAAGCTCATCCTCATGACGCTGGCCGCGGGCCGGTGCGATCAGGCCTGCCGCAAGTTGGGGGTCCGGGTGGCGTCGGAGGGCTTCGCCGACCGCGCTTACAACGTGGACCTCACGCTGGTCTCCCGCAAGCTACCGGGCTCGCTCATCACCGATCCCCAGAAGGCCGCGGCCCAGGCCGTGAAGATGGCGATGGAGGGCAAGGTCCGGACCATCGACGGCGTCGAGGTGGATCTCGCGGTGCAGACCATCTGCTGTCACGGCGACACGCCGGGCGCCGAGCGGATCGTACGGGCGGTCCGCGAGGCCCTGGAGCGAGCCGGCTGTCAGGTCAAGCCGCTGCGCGACTGGCTGCCGGCGGCCTGAGCGCGGGGCGGGCTGATGGACGCGCCCCTCAAGCGCACGCCGCTCTTCGAGCTCCACGTCAAGGCCGGCGCCCGGATGGTGGAGTTCGGCGGCTGGGAGATGCCGGTGCAGTACACCTCCATCCTCGAGGAGCACCGCGCGGTGCGGGAGGCCGTCGGCCTCTTCGATGTGAGCCACATGGGCGAGTTCGAGGTGCAGGGGCCCCAGGCGCTGGCCGCCGTCCAGCACCTCACCACCAATGATGCGGCCGCGCTGGAGCCGGGCCAGGTCCAGTACTCCCTGCTCTGCGACCCGGACGGCGGCATCGTCGACGACCTCACGCTCTACCGACTGGGCCCCGACCGCTACATGATGACGGTGAACGCGTCCAACGTCGACAAGGACTGGACGTGGGTGACGGGGCAGGGCGCACGCTTCGCCGGCGCCCGCTGGCGCAACGTGTCGGCGGAGACGGCGCTCATCGCCGTGCAGGGGCCGCGTGCCGAGGCCCTGGTGGGCCGGCTGGCCGACCGCGACGCCCCCACGATCGGGTACTATCGCTTCGTCTCGGGCGCGGTCGCCGGGCGCTCGGCGCTCCTCTCGCGCACCGGCTACACCGGGGAGGACGGCTTCGAGCTCTACGTACGCGCGGCTGACGCCGAAGCCCTGTGGCAGGCCTTGCTGGACGCCGGGCGCGATAGCGGGGCCCGCCCGATCGGGCTCGGCGCCCGCGACACACTCCGGCTCGAGATGCGCTACGCCCTCTACGGCAACGACATCGACGCGACCACCAACCCTCTCGAGGCCGGGCTCGGCTGGGTGGTGAAGGCGGCCAAGGGGGATTTCGTGGGCCGCGCGGCGATCGAGCGCGTGCGGGCCGAGGGGCCTCGCCGACGGCTGGTCGGACTGGAGATGACCGATCGTTCCATCGCCCGCCACG
>JBOHPM010000104.1:0-8636 GCA_050731715.1 Candidatus Rokuibacteriota bacterium | reverse complement strand
GTCGACGACGCTACCCTTTGCTGGCCATGCCGCGGCGCGAAGAAGTCGCCGAGCGAATGACGGAGGCGGTGCTGAAGCGGCTGACCGCGCGCAAGATCCTCGACGTCAAGGACGATACGGCCGCGCGGGCCGCGGTGCGCCACGTCGTGCTCGACAACCTCGCGGCCGAGGAACAGCTCGAGGTGGACGCGCGCAAGCTGCTGCTCGACCACGCCAAGGCCATCAAGGAGTCCGCGGCTGACTACCGGGCCCTCTTCGGCAAGGTGAAGGAGAAGCTGGCGCGCGAGCGTGGGTTCATTCTCTGATGCGGATGAGCCGCGAGCGCGTCTTCTCGCTGGCCGACCTGATCGTGAAGGCGCTCGGCACGACCCCGGGAGTGAACGTCAGGGCCCCCGATGACTTGCGGCCCGAGATCGTCCGCGTGCTCAGCGAGGAGACGAAGCTGGAGGAGTCGATCGACGGCGAGGTGCGCAAGATTCTCGGCTCCTACGCGCGCCCGCTGCCCGAGGGCAGCCGCGAGTGGGATGTGCTCTACCAGAAGACCCGCGAGGAGGTGCGTCGGCGGAGGTTCCGGCTGGGATGAAGCTCGTGGTCGCCATCACCGGCGCCACCGGTTCGATCTACGGCATCCGCCTCCTGGAACAACTGCGGCGCTACCCCGAGGTGGAGACGCACCTGGTGATCTCCCGCCCGGGCAAGCGCACGCTCGTGGAAGAAACGGACTGGAGCGTGGCCGACGTCGAGGCGCTGGCCACGCATCGCCACGAGAACAACGACATCGGCGCCAGCGTCGCCTCGGGCTCCTTCCGGACCGCGGGGATGGTGATCGCGCCCTGCAGCGTCAAGACGGCGGCCGCGGTCGCCGCCTGTCACTCCGACAATCTCATCGCCCGGGCCGCCGACGTGACGCTCAAGGAAGGGCGTCCCCTGATCATGCTGGTGCGGGAGACGCCGCTGCATGTGGGGCACCTCAAGGTGATGCTGGCGCTGGCCGAGATGGGCGCCGTCGTGCTGCCCCCGATGCCGGCCTTCTACAACCGGCCCCGCGGCCTCGACGACCTCGTCAACCATACGGTGGCCCGCGTGCTGGACCGGCTCAACCTGCCGCAGTCGCTCGTGGCCGAGTGGCCGGGAACACACCCCCGCGTCACCGGCCGGCCCTTCGATGCCTGATCTCTCGGTTGTCATCCCCGTCTGTGACGAGGAGGACAGTCTCGACCCGTTATGGGCGGAGCTGCGTCCCGTGCTGGACGGGCTCGGGCTGCAGGCCGAGGTGATCTTCGTCGACGACGGCAGCCAGGATCGCAGCGCCGAAGTCATCCGAGGCTTGCGGGACGCCGACCGGCGGGTCCGGCTGGTGCGGCTCAAGGGCAATGCCGGCGAGAGCGCGGCGACTGACGCCGGCTTCCGGGCGGCCCGGGGCCGCTACGTGGTCACCATGGACGCGGATCTGCAAAACGATCCGGCCGACATCCCGCGGCTGCTGGCCCAGCTCGAGCGCTGGGACGGCGCGACGGGCTGGCGCGCGAACCGGGCGGCGGGCGATGCCCTGCCCAAACGGGTGGCCTCCTGGGCGGCGAATCGGATCCGCAACTGGGTCAGCCACGAGACGATCGAGGATAGCGGCTGCACCTTCCGGGCCTTCCGGCGCGAGTGCCTGCGCACGCTCGTGCTCTACCGGGGCTTTCACCGCTTCATCCCCACGCTGCTGAGGATGCAGGGCTACCGGATCGTGGAGGTCCCCGTCAACCACCGCCCGCGCCGGTTCGGCCGCTCCAAGTACGGAATTCTGAATCGCGCGGTCGTCGCGTTGCTCGATCTGCTCGCCGTGCGCTGGATGAAGTCCCGGACCCTGCGTTACGAGGTCGCCGAGGATCTCGGCGGCGACCTCGTTCGCGATTGAGCGCCGTGCGAGTCCTCCTCGTGGGTGTCGGGCGCTGGGGCGAGAAGCACCTGCGCGTGCTGCACGAGCTAGGCGCCGAGGTGTGGGTGGCCGAGCGCTCCGCCGAGCGCCGGGCCTGGGCCGAACGCCAGGGGCTCGACCGGGCCCGCATCGTCGGTGACGTTCGCGCGGCCCTCGATCCGGTCGAGGCGGTGGACGTCGCCACTCCGACCGACAGTCATGCTGCGGTGGCGGGAGCGGCCCTGGCGGCAGGCCGGCACTGCTTCGTCGAGAAGCCCCTGGCGCTGACCGCCGCCGAGGGGCGCCGGCTGGCGGCCTGGGCCCGGGAGGCCGGCCGCGTGCTCCAGGTCGGCCACATCTTCCGCTTCCACCCGGTGACCGCCGTGCTGCGCGATGTCCTGGCGGCCGGACGCATCGGACGGGTTCGCTTCGCTACCGCCCGGTTCGCCGGCTTCAAGCGCCCGCGGCCCGATGTCGGCGTCACCCACACCGATGCCATTCACTTCTTCGACCTCTTCGCGCATCTATTGGGGTTGGCGCCCACCCGGGTGACGGCCGTCCAGCGTGACTTCCTGGGCCGCGATCTGGACGACCTGTCGGTGACGGTCGTCCACTACGGCGACATCCCCGCCGTGGTGCAGGCTGACTACTTCACGCCGGGGGTCTGGCGCGAGTGCGTCATCGTCGGCGAGGAGGGAAGCCTCGTGGCCGACTACGCGGCGTCGACGGTGACGCTGCATCAGACCGCACATCAGCGCCGCGACGGCGGCTGGGAGCCGTTGGACGCGGGCAAGGAACTGCTGCCGACAGCGGCGGGCGAGCCACTGCGCATCGAGCTGGAGGCGTTCCTGGGGGCCTGCGCCGGGCGCCCGGTTCGCGCGGTGTCGGCAGCGGAGGGCGTGAGCGCCCTGGAGGTCGTGGAGGCCGCGGCGCTGGCCGCGCGCCTGGGTCACACCGTGGCGCTGGACGAAGTCCGGCGCTAGTCGAGCCGCGCGGTCACGGCGCTACGCCTCGGCCGTGGTAGGGTCGATGACTTCTCGGAGATGGACTGCAGTTCCTCGTCGCTGAGCTTGCCGGCGCGGATTGTGGCTTTGATCCGGTGCTTCGTGCCCAACCAAGGGCTCATCGCCGATCGGCTGTATCGCCCGCATTCTCAACGACCTGCTCCCTCGCCGCCGCGCGGCTGCCGTCGCGGTACGTGGCGGCCAGTTGCGTGCGGTCGCGCGGCGTGAGTGACAATCTCGGTGACAGCCACAACGGGGCAAGTCCCGCGGCCGGCGGGCGCCGTTCTGCTTGCCCGACACAGGCTGGCCCGCGACCGGCGGCCCGCCCGCCGCGTACATCGATTGTGTGTATCCATCTTTGGGAATTGGCGCGGGCGCGCCGCCGCCGTACCCAGGAGCGTGGCCCTTGCGTGCCCCACGTATCAGCCCCGCGACACAGAACACTCCGTCCTTCACGCCGTCATCCGCGAGCATCTCGAGCGGGCCGTTCCGGGTCTGCCGCCGGGGTTCACGGGGGAGGCCGGATCTGGCCGGACGCCCGCCGCCCCAGCGGAGGTGGCGTTAATCGTTCCTATGCGCCGCGATCATGCTCGTCCTTGGGGGCGCGGTGAGTAGATGATCGCGCGCACAGTCCCGCAATCGCAGTGAGATGCGCAATCACCCGTGCGCTCCCGCGAGGCCGGTAGGTCTGACGAGGAGGACCATCAGGATCACGAAGAAGCTGATGGCGGTCCTGTAGGTGGGCGGGATGACGAGCGTCCCACTTCCTCGATGAGGCCGACGATCATGAGCCCCAGGACAAGACGTTCCTGATCGCGGGCCACCGGGCGGGCACCCAGGCCCTCTTTGATCAAGGCACCGGCCTGGATAACTCTTTCTCGCCTGAGTAGCGAAGTTGCGAGCTCGCGAGCTGGCATCGAGGAAGAGCATCACCCTCCCGGACAATCTGCGCTTACCCCGCTGCCGCGACACTCGTGCGCCTGGTACTGGCGGCGCGGACCGCATCCACCATCGGGCTCCAGGCAAACCAGTGCGGGAAGGCGCGGATGACGGCCGGCACCCCTTCGAAGCGCACCAAACGCTCGCGCATCGCCTCGCCTAGCGTGATCCGGCCGAGCCACACCCGGTAGAAGGCGTCGATGTCCGCGGTCACCCGGAGATCGATATCGAACTTCGGGTGCTGGAGACAGACCGACACGTCGGACCGCTCCAGGACGAGCCAGTAGCTGCCCGTTCGCCTGCCATGGAAGTCGAACTGGATCACCACTCGCCGCATCGGCAGGCGCTGCCGGTGGACTCGCCGCCGCATCCACCAGAGGAGCACGATCGGGTCCAGCTCGGTCGGCCGCGGGTCGCCGAAGGCCCAGCGCGCCCCCCACCCTCCGAGGACGTCGATAACTCGCTGAAGCTCCCGGCCCGCCCGCGTGAGGTGATACTCCGTCAGCCGGACCTCGGAGCTCGTGCGTCGCTCGACTACACCCATCCGCTCCAGCCGGCGGAGCCGCTCGACCAGAAGGGCGCGTGAGATTCCGGGGAGTCCGCGGTCCAGGTCGTTGAAGTGATGGATGTCGGCGAGAAGTTCGCGGACGATGAGCGGAGTCCAGCGGTCGGCGAGGATCTCCGACGCTCGCGCGACGGGACAATACTGGCCGTACAGATTCATGGCACGCACCTCCAGGCGCCGGCTGAGGCCGACGCGTCCCCAGTTCGCTAATTGTACTAGCTTGCCCCCGAGCCGTACCTCAGGCTGCGCGGTGTGATGTCTCCGGATCGACACTCGCCAGGTGACCTCGGGCCACATGACGTATGTCCTCCCGGACAAGACCCTGGTCTGCGGCCGGGGCGACTTCTCGATCATGCCCGCGAAAAGCCACTGACGCGCATGCCCGGCGGGGTCCAGTCAGACATCAAGTGGCAGGAGATCCGGCGCCTCACGAACGTGTGTTCCTGCGCCGCGGCGATCCTCCTGCTGCTGGTGACAAGTGGCATCCCGGCAGGGGCGTCCAGCGCCGCGGATCGCGTCAGGCCCATCAAAATTGGGGCGCTCACGGACTCCTGGGGTCCGACACCCTCGATCGTAGGTCTGCGTGACGGGCTTGTCGAGCGCGGCTACCGGCAAGGCGAGCAATTCGAGATCGGCGTCCGGTTCACCCAGGGGGATGTTTCGGCCCTTCCCGCCGCCGCTCAGGACCTGGTCCGCGGCAGCGTGGACATCATCTTCGTGATGGGCGCGAACGCGGCCAAGGCAGCCCGGAACACGACCACCAGCATCCCCATCGTGTTCGCCGGCGCGGTCGGCGATCCCGTTCAGCTCGGCCTCGTCGGGAGCTTCGCGCGGCCCGGCGGCAACATTACGGGCGTCACCGATCTAGACGTCGATCTAGCGCCAAAGCGCCTGGAAATCCTTCAGGAGATGCACCCAGGTCTCAAGCGCGTCCTCTTCGCCTACGATCCGAGTGACGCTTACGGCGTGGCGACAGTGCGAGGCTATCGGGAGGCTGCGCGTCGCCTGGGGATCGCCCTGGTCGAGAAGACGATCCGGACCGAGGACGCCGCCCGGGACCTCATCAAGCTCCGAAAGGGCGAGGTGGATGGGATTCTCGGCGCGTCCACGCTTTCCATGAATATCCCGGGGTTCCTTCTGGAGGCGGCGAGGCAACAGGGCATCCCGAGCATGTTCAACGACCTCTTCTGGGTGGAACGCCTCGGCGCCCTTGCCAGCTACGGGCCGGACCTCTACGAGTCAGGCCGCCTGGCAGCGAGGCTCGTCGACAGGATCCTCAGGGGGGCAGATCCGGCCGGCGTTCCAGTGGAGGCGAACCCGAAGATCGAGCTGGCCATCAACATGAAGACGGCCAAGGCTTTGGGGCTCGCGATCCCGCCGACCGTCCTGCTCCGGGCAAATCGGGTGGTCCAGTGAGTCCAGATCGGCGGGGAGGTGATGGGAACGCCTGAAACGGAACGAGTCGACCGTGCGCAGACAGCCCACAATACGGGGTGGAGGACAACGATGGTCATATTCGGGAAGAACGCAGTAGTTCTGGTTTTTCTGAGCCTGCTCGGGGCGGGCGTGGTCGGGGGGCCCTGCATGGCAGCGGCCGTGGAGGTTGGTCAGGAGGCGCCGGACTTCACGCTTCCCGCCACGACGGGCGCGAAGATCACCTTGAGCCAGTTCCGGGGGAAGAAGAACGTCCTCGTGGAATTCTACGGCGTCGACTTTGAGCCGGTTTGAGCGGCGAACCTGTCGGCCAGGAAGGTCGACTACGGCAAGTTCGAGGCGTTCAACGTCCAGATTCTGGGGATCAGCGCCAACAGCCCGTTCTCGCAGAAGACGTTTGCGGACTCGCTCAAGCTGCCCTATCCGCTCCTCAGCGACTTTCCGGACTTGAAGGTCGTCCAGCGATACGCAGGGTTGGAAAACTTCAAGGTCACGGCCGCGCGTCGAGGGTTTTTTCTCATAGATCAGCGGGGAATCGTAAGGGGACGGTGGTTCGGCGACACCACGACGGTATTTCCCAGTGAGCCCATTCTAGAGAAGGCGCGAGAGATCGCCGGAAAGTGATAGGAAGCCATCAGGAGAGGAGCACGCGGGATCATGGCCCAGCCAGGAGCGACGGGGGGCCCGCCAGCCGGCTGCACGGAACGGGGCATGGCGCGCGTTGTCGCCTGTCGAGACGGTGATCCTCGCGTGTCGTCTGGCGTTCCTCTTGGTCTTTCTCGGACCGCCGGTGGTCGTTGGGGCCGCGGGCCCGGGGCTGTTCGAAAGCCTCGGCCTCGCTGGCTACGCACCGGATGAACGGCCGCCCGAGTTCACTGGCCTCACCCATGACGGCCAAACCGTGTCGCTGGCTCGCCTGCACGGTCGGGTGGTCATCCTGAATTTCTGGGGCACTTGGTGCTCGGAGTGTCGCCGCGAGATGCCCGTGCTCGAACAACTCCATCGCGAGCTCGCCGTGGACGGGCTCACCGTGGTGGGTATCAATGTCCGGGAAGGCACCTCCTGGGTCCGCGCGTACTCCAAGAGCTCGGCCTGACCGTTCCCCTTGTCCTGGACCCCACGGCAGAGATCGGCGCGGCGTACGGTGTCATTGTCCTCCCCACCACGTTCCTGGTCGGACGAGACGGGCGAGCGTTCGCCCGGGCCATTGGCCCCCGGGACTGGGGAAGCGGGCAAGCCCGCGCCCTCCTGCGGGCTTTGCTGGCGGAGCCGACAGCACCAAAAGAGAAGCGCTGAGCGATGCCCGCGCTCATGAAGACGAGCCTCACCACGATAGAGGAAAGGACCCGGGATCAGGCGCATGAGGACGAAGATGATCACCGACACCGTGAACAGCACGGCGATCGTCTGAGCGATCCGGGAGAGGAAGAATCGGAGCATGACCCGATCTCACTCCTGGCGGTCCGGTCGCGAAGGTGGCGAAGACTATAGCGCAGGTCCCCGGGCGGGCCCCGGGAGACCAGGTCAGCGCCCGGCGCGCGCCAGCCAGTTCTCGACGTCGGCCACGAAGGCCTCGAAGTCGTCCAGTCGGCCGAGACCGGCGTGGACTCGCCGGATATCCACCGTGGCGTAGTCGTGGACGAGCACGTTCCTGAACCCCGCCAGGCTCTCGAGGCGTTTCGCGGTGGCGCTGGACAGGACGCCCCGGGCGACCAGGCGAGGCGCGATCTCCCGGTACTCGTCGGCGGTCTCCTGAAACTCTCCGGACAGGAGATGATTGCCGGCGTCGAACAGTGCCTCGGCGGCGATATGCAGGCCGTGCTCGACCGCCCAGCGCAACATCACGTCCTGCTCCAGGCGGTCAGGCGTGATGGGAAGCCAGGAGCGGAGACGATTCACCGCTTCGCTGACGTCGAGAAGCTTGCTCCGGATGACTTCAGGGTTGGCGGGCACGGAAGGCGTCGGCTCGCTCGCGCAGATACTGGTGCTGAACCCGACGCAGGTGGGCCGTGTCCAGGTACCGGGCGGTGGCCCTAGTTTCGAAGCGGACACGCTCGTCCTCGGCGCGGGTCAGGACGCGTCGGCCGGTCTTGAGGATTTGATGGACGAGGAGCGGCGGCGCCGTGTTCAGGACGACCAGGTCGACAGGGCGCCGGGCGGCGGCCTGCAGATCGCTCGTGAGCGAGTCGAGGTGGCGGGGTCCGGGCTCCGGGTCGAAGAGGACGGCGACGTCTACATCACTCTCGGGGCGCGCCTCGCCGCGCGCGGTGGAGCCAAACACGTAAGCGAGCCGCACGTCCGCACGCGGCTCCAGCACCAGGCGGATTCCTTCGAGCGCCCCCACCATTCTGCCCACCTCCGACTCGGTCGACCGCGGTCGCGCCACCGATGTCGACCGGCCACATTATAGCTGCGCGAACGTGGCCGGCAGCGGCGTTCACCGCCGCCAGGCGCCGGTCCGCCAGTGGGTCCTGACGCTACCCTACCGGCTCCGCTACCGGCTGGCCTGGGACCACGCGCTGTGCCGCGCGGTGCTGGGCGTGTATGCCCGCGCCCTCCTCGCCATGCGCTCCGCCCGTTCGCACGGCATCCAGGACGGCCAGACCGGCACGGTCACGGTGATCCAACGCTTCGGGAGCGGCCTCCAGCTCAACCTCCACTACCACACGCTCGTGCTCGACGGCGTCTTCACCGGGGCGCAGCCAGGCCGCCTCACCTTTCACCCCGCGCCCCCACCGAGATCCGCCGCTAGTCTCAGGCCTCCGAGGTCGTGGGGTCGATGACGTTCTTT